>JBEPYX010000452.1:0-1984 GCA_041641155.1 Thermoflexus sp. | reverse complement strand
CATTTGCTGGCTGATGTTGATATCCGCGTTGGAGTGGATGTTGCCATTGACCACGCCGACCTGTCCGCCGCCGGTCGCCTTGAGCACGTTGGGCTGGCAGTTGCCGGAGCACCCGCCGAAGATGGCCCATCCGTTGCAGGAGATCGGTGGCTGGTAGACGGCTGTGGCCTCCGCGCTCACCCGCAGGTGGGCCTGGCCGATGACCCGGGCGATGAAGGCGGAGAAGGGGTTCCAAGCCACCACCCGCACCCCTTTCACTTCCTTCGTCCCGATCCTGGCCGGGACGAAGTTATAGGAGCCGACGGAGCCGAGGACGTTGCCGTCGGCGTCGGTGTAGTAGATCTCCACGTTCCCGTTATAGGCATTTCCGGGCGTGCCATCGGTGTCCGGGAGGTTGTGGGCCTCCACGGCCGTGTTCACCGCGCGACGCAGGGCGGCTTCCGGGCATCCGTAGCCCTGAGCGTTGTTGCACCACGGCTGCGGGTTCCACAGGAACCGCGCGCCGGCGAGGGCGCCCGCGTCGGCCCCGTTCTGCGCCCGCCGCCGCTGGCCGTAGGCGTTGCTCCCGTCGAGGGCCAGGGCCGTGAGCGCCAGCAGGCCAACGAAGGCGATCGCGATCAGCACCAGCGCCTGGCCTCGGTTTCGCAAAGCGGGTTGGGTCGCCATTGCCACCTCCTGCTCCTGGGGAGAAGGACGGGCGATCCCCGGCCCGCCCGGGTTTACGGGCAGTTGCTGGATCCGTTGTTCAACGCCCGCTGCACGGCGTAGGCCCGGAGGGCCACCTCCGGGCCGAACATCCCCCGCATGAGGGGTGTGATCATCGTGAAGGAGTAGATCGTAGAGACGGTGATCGGCGTGCCGAAACAGATCTGGCCCGGATCGTTCGGCACGATGATGATCGTCACCCGATAGGGATCCAGAGGGGTCCCTGGGGTCTGCCGGACGGCGATGAAGGTGCGGTCGTAAGCGTTATTGGGGGTGGCGCAGGTGGGACCGTTGGCCGCGCTGATGCAGCGCGGGTTCATCGCCGCATACAGCGCCCCCTCGCCCGCCGCGTCCTGGATCGCCACCCACGCCATATACATCCGGCCCAGGTCCAGGATCCCGGCGAGGAGGAGGAGCAAGACCGTGGCCGCCAGGGCGAACTCCACCAGGCTCTGGCCCTTTCGGGCGCCTCCCGAACGTTCATCCCGTTTCGACGGCATGAGAGAGCAGCTCCGGCCCATCGATATAGAACGCGTTGCGGGAAGATCCTGGCCCGCCGGCTTGAGGGCTACGGCTTCGGCATCGCAATCCCGCTCACCGGAACCACCGAGCGCATCCCGGCGAAGCGGATCGGCAGGTCCGGGATCAGCGGCCGCAACAGAGGGGTCACCGCGCGCACCTGGGATCGAACCTCTACGTAAACCTGATCGTTGAGCATCAGCACCTCCGTGGGCAACCTCGATTGGGCGGGATCGGAGGAGCAAACCCCAAGGGGTGCGGAGTCGCCGCTCCCGGGATTCGGCCGCAAGTATTCTACCGTGATGGTCACCTGGGTCCGAGATGTCAGCACCAGGGTCCCGTAGGACCGGTTCAAGATCTCCGTGCACTCGGTCACCGTCACCTTCCCCCGGTTGGCGTCGTTGGCCCGGTGGATGGTTGCCGCGCTTGCGCGCAGAGCCTCCCGTGCGGCGTTGGAGACCTCGGTATAGATGAAGAGGATGCGGCCGAACTCCATCAGCCCGAGCATGAACAGCAACAACACCGGGAGGATCAAGGCCAGCTCCACCAGCCCCTGACCCCGCCTGCGATCCCGACTCGAAGCGTGCATTCGCCGCTTGGTCATAATTTTTAAACCTCCTATACAAAAAAACCGCTTTCCCCGCGAATAGGTTACGGCTGCTCGGCCTCGGCTCCCCGGGTCCGGGCACGGCCCCCATGGGGGCCGTGCCCATTTGACAAATTTTATTTTGAAGCATATAAAAAATAAACCGATTTGATT
>JBEPYX010000451.1:0-1991 GCA_041641155.1 Thermoflexus sp. | reverse complement strand
GCGTGCCCTGGGCTTGAGCCGCCTGGCCGCTGGCGTGGGCGGTGCCTATGCGGGCCCCTCAGGCCTCGCCCGCGCCTTCCGCGAGGCCGTCCAGTCCCTCCAGATGGTGGAAGCCATGCTGGGAGGGGACCGCACCCTGTCGTATCAACGGCTGGACATCTATCGGATCCTCTATCCCCTGCGGGAGAGCGAGGCCCTGAAGGAATTTTACGAGCAGGTCCTCGGGCCCTTGGAGCGCTACGATCAGGCGCATCACGCCGAACTGATCCCCACCCTGGAGGCCTTTTTCGCGTGCGATGGGAACCTGCAGCGGACCGCAGAGCGCCTCTTCCTCCATCGCAATTCCCTGGCCTACCGCCTGCGGCGGATCCAGGAGATCACCGGCATGGACCTGCGGCGCTGGGAGGATTGTTTCCGTCTGCAGCTGGCCCTGAAAATCCGGCCGATCCTGAGGAGGTCCCATGAGCAGCCCGGCGGTGGATCCGACCCGCGTGCTTGAGGAGGCCCGTCAGGCGGGCGTTCGGTTTGTGATCCTGCGCTTCACGGACATCCTGGGGGCGCCGAAAGGGGTGACCATCCCCCTGGAGGATCTGCCGGAGGCCGTCGAGAACGGGAAGTGGTTCGATGGATCCGCCATCGAGGGGTTCGCCCGGGTGGCGGAGTCGGACCTTTACCTCAAGCCGGATCTGAGCACCTTCACCATCCTGCCCTGGACGCGCGGACAGGGGACGACGGCCCACGTGATCTGCTGGGTGGTCAACCGGCGGGGCGAGCCGTTCGCCGGGGACCCCCGCGCGGTGCTGGCCCGGGTGATGGAGCGGGCGGCCCGGATGGGATACACCTACGTGGTGAGCCCGGAGCTGGAGTTCTATCTCTTTCGGGCGGATGGAGGCGCCCCCCTCGCGCCCGCTCCCCATGATGCGATCGGGTATTTCGACCTGGCCACCGACCTCGCCCATCAGGTCCGCTGTGAGATGGTGGACACCCTGCGGGCCCTGGGGATCCCGGCGGGGCCGGGCCACCACGAGATCTCACCGGGCCAGCACGAGATCGACTTCCAGCCGGCCGACGCCCTGCGGATGGCCGATTGCATCGTCACCGCGCGCCTGGTCATCAAGCATGTGGCCCAGGCCCACGGCCTCTACGCCACCTTCATGCCCAAGCCGATGGAGGGGCGGGCCGGCTCCGGGATGCACACGCACCAGAGCTTGCTCCGCCTGGAGGATGGGGGGAACGCCTTCGCCGACCCCGAGGATGATTACGGCCTCTCCGCCCTGGCCAAAGCCTTCCTGGCCGGGCAGATCGCCCACGCCCGGGGGATGTGCGCGGTGCTCTGCCCCCTGGTGAACTCCTACAAGCGCCTGCTGGGGGGGTTCGAGGCCCCGCTGTATGTGAGCTGGGCCCGCATCAACCGCTCGGCCCTCATCCGGATCCCGGCCATCAAGCCGGGGCGCTATCAATCTACCCGCATCGAGCTGCGCAGCCTGGATCCCGCCTGCAACCCCTATCTGGCCTTCGCGGCCATGCTGGCCGCCGGGCTGGATGGGATCGAGCGGCGGCTGCCCCTCCCCCCGCCGGTGGAGGAGGAGCTGTTCCCGATGGAGACGGAGGAACTGGAGGCCCGGGGGATCCAGCGCCTGCCGGCCACCCTGGGGGAGGCGCTGGAGGCCCTGGAGGCGGATGAGGTGATCCAGGAGGCGCTGGGCCCCCTGGCGGCGGAACGGTTCCTGGAGGCCAAGCGGCTGGAGTGGGAGGCTTACTGCCGCCACGTCAGCGCCTGGGAGATCGAGCGGTATTTCCAGGTGTATTGATCCGTTCCGCCGGTCGGCGTGCCCGTCGGACGATCCGGTGGCCGCTGGGGCGTCCAGGGGGCATTTGTGCACGTTGCACAAACCGGGGGGCTGGTCGTTCGGTCTTCGCGCCCGTAGTCAGGGCTCGTGCGCCCTTTTACAATCAAGGGAAATTCTGTTTGGCCTAGAGGAGGGGACGAT
>JBEPYX010000450.1:0-1999 GCA_041641155.1 Thermoflexus sp. | reverse complement strand
CCTCGGTCGGGCTGACCCCGGTGATCTCCGCCACCTCCCGGATGCCCTCTTCGGTGCAGTAGCCGTATTCCCGCTGCACCAGGTAAAGCAGGGGCAGGACTGCCGAGCGTTTCATCGGGTATTTCGCCAGAATGGCCTCAATCTCTTGCGCGCATTTCTCCCGAAGCATGGCCGGCCCTCGAAGTGAAGATCGGGGAGCGCAGGCGCCGTCGTGAGGAGAGGCCGCCCCATCCATATGGCCATTCACGCCTCAGCCCCCCACCCGATCCGATACCGGCACGCCCTCTCCTGCACCCCTCGACACGATACCTCGACCACCTGCACCCCATCGAGGGGCTTCCCCAGCACCCAGGCGATCAGGCCCTCGAGAGCGCCCGCCGGGAGATCACAGCAAGGCTCCGAGGAGCCGATGCCAACACAATACGGGCAAGAAGGATTTTCCCAGTGAAAGTACCCCTCATCCCACCAGACATGAGGCGCGGAGCCAGTTTCCAAGCGCACTACATCGGCTGCTCGCTGGAGGGCCATGTGAACAAGCTCCCGAGGCGATTGCGGGGCCCCCACCGCCAAGCGGATCAGGTTGGCCACCCATCCATAGGCCTCCAGGTCCCGGCGCAGCATCTCGTGGCCGATCCGTCGGAGAACTTGAGGGCCGTTGTGGCCGAAACGTTCCCGGAGCCTCCAGCAGAACAGCGAGATCTCGGCGAAAGACAAGCCAGGATCCAGATTCGCTGGCGGGAGCGCCCTCTGATAGCGCTCCAGACCCGCATCCATCAACGCTTGAGCCCAAAGGTCTGGGCCGATGACCTGGCGAGCGGCCTCCAAGATCTGACGGGCATAGCGGTTGGTCAATCGCCCATCCCTCATCCGGCCCCTCCGAGCGACTGCGCTAGGAACGACTCCAAGATCGGAGTCACCCGATCCGGCCGCTCGAGGTTGGCCATGTGACCCGCCTCAGAGATGCGTTCGAGGCGCGCCCCAGGGATCGCCCGTGCAATACGCTCGGACTCGTGGGGAGGACGCGAGATATCGTCCTCCCCCACCATCACCAGCGTGGGCACTCGGATCTCGCCCAGCCGCTCCAGCACGGAGGATCGGCTGAAGATCCCCCGGCCGATCGCCAGGATCCCCGGCAAGCGCTCCGGCGGTATGGCGGCCAGGCTGGCCTTGAATCGGGCCACCAGATCGGGGTTGCGTTGAACCGTTCTCGGCGAGAAGAAGAACGGGACCAGCGCCTCCAGGATCGGCGGAGGAAGCGCCCCTGCTTGCTCCACCGCAGCCATCATGGCGAAGTATCGCTGTCGGGATTCGGGAGGCTCCTCGCCGGCGTCGGTGTCCATCAGGACCAGGGCGGCAACGGCCTCCGGATGCGCCAACGCCACCCGCATCCCCCACATCCCGCCCACGGATAGCCCAATGATGGCGAAGCGATCCAGGCCCAGGGCTTGGGCGAAGGCCCACATGTCCTCCGCCAGGGCATCCACCGAGTAAGGGGAATGGGGCGGCGGATCCGAACGCCCGTGCGCCCAGATCTCGGGGACGATGCAACGATAGGTCCGCGAAAGCGCCTCCACCTGAGGATCCCACATTCGGGCGTCCCAGAGATAGCTGTGCCCAAACAAGAGTGGGAATCCGCTTCCGTGATCCTCGTAGAACATCCGGCGCCCATGGATGAGCATCTCAGGCATGTGGCCCTCCTCCGACTTGGGATTTGTCGAAAGCAGAGATGGCCGAAAGCGCGACCCTCAGCGATCCACTTCGCCCAGCACGATGTCGATGCTCCCGATGATCGCCACCAGATCCGCCACCAGGCAGCCCTTGGCCATGATCGGCAACGCCTGAAGGTTCACGAACGAGGGCGCTCGGAAATGGACCCGGCGGGGCTTCGGGGAGCCATCGCTGTTGATGTAGACCCCGAACTCCCCGCGCGGCGATTCGACCGCGTGGTAGACCTCCCCCGGAGGCGGGCTGAAGCCCTCCGTCCAGAACTTAAAGTGGT
>JBEPYX010000449.1:0-2004 GCA_041641155.1 Thermoflexus sp. | reverse complement strand
AGCGACGGCTGATGCTGGAGGCCCATTGGATCCGGGAGGGCCAGCGCCAGGGGCCTTTCTATGCCCTGAATGATGTCGTGGTGGGGCGGACGGGCCTGGGGCGTGTGGTGCGGGTCCGCGCGGAGATTGACGGCCGCTATTTCACCACCTACATCGGGGACGGACTGATCGTGGCCACGCCGACGGGGAGCACCGCCTACGCCCTGGCGGCGGGCGGCCCCATTCTTCCCCCTGAACTGAAGAATATCGTCCTCGTCCCCATCGCGCCCCACCTCAGCCTGGACCGGGCTGTGGTGCTGGATGAAGGGGTCCGACTGGCCCTCACCGTGCACACGGAGGGCAAAGCGGCCCTGACTGTGGATGGGTCGGGGGAGCATCCGATGGCCAATGGGGATCGGGTGGAGATCGTCGCCGCGCCCTTCAGCGCCTGTTTCCTCCGCCTGGGGGATCGCTCGTATTTCTATCGCCTCCTGGCCACCCGCCTCCGCCGCATGGTGGCGGACGAGGACCTCCTGTAACGTGACGCGACTGACGCGACGACGGCGTGCCCGAGCGCCCCGCGCGGGACGACGTTCGAGGCCGCGGGGGGTAGCTCCCCAGCCCTTGATTGAAGGCTTCCCCCAAAAGGACCGCATGGAAGAACGTCCGCCCTCCTTGCTGTGCCGCGCTGTTTCCCGTAAGCGGCCCCTCCGGATCGGCTATCATCAGGAAGAAGGCGATGGCAGCGCCGAGGAGGGGGGATGGACGACCTGGGATACTGGCTGGCCTTCAACCGGGTGATGGGGATCGGGCCGGCGCGCCTGCGGGCGTTGCGGCAATATTTCGGAAGCCTGCGGGCGGCGTGGGAGGCCGATGAGGGCGCATGGCGAGCTGCCGGGCTGGACCAGCGGACCATCCGGAGCCTGGCGGAAGCGAGGCGGCGGCTGCACCCTGACCGGGAGCGGGAGCGGCTGGAGCGCTCGGGGGCGAAGGCGCTGACGTGGGACGATCCAGCCTATCCACCGTTGCTGCGCCATATCCCCGATCCCCCGCCGGTGCTGTTCGTGCGGGGGAGCTTGGCCGAGGCCGATCGGTGGGCGCTTGCCATCGTGGGGACCCGTCGGCCGACGGCCTATGGGCGGCAGGCGGCGGAATGGTTCGCCGGGGAGCTGGCCCGGGCGGGGATCCCGGTGGTCAGCGGGCTGGCCCGGGGGATTGACGCCATCGCCCACGAGGCTGCGTTGAAGGCGGGCGGGCGGACCCTGGCGGTGCTCCCCTGTGGGGTGGATCGGGTGTATCCGCTGGAGCACATCCGGCTGGCGGCGCGGATCCTGGAGCAGGGGGCGTTGGTCTCCGAGCTCCCCTTAGGGGCGCCGGCCGAGCCGGGGAATTTCCCCGCCCGCAATCGCCTGATCAGCGGCCTGGCGATGGGCGTGCTGGTGGTGGAGGCAGGGGCGACCAGCGGAGCGCTCATCACGGCGGCCCATGCGGCCGAGCAGGGGCGGGAGGTCTTCGCCCTTCCAGGGAGCATCTTCTCGCCGGCCAGCCATGGGACCAATCGGCTGATCCGCGACGGGGCCACCCCGGTCACCTCCCCTTCGGAGCTCCTGGAAGCCCTCAACTGGTCCGCGGCCGCCCAGCAGGTGGAGGCGCAGCTCCAGCTGCCGATGGATCCCATCGAGGCGCGCCTGCTGGAGGTGCTGAGCCGGGAGCCCCAACACATCGACGACATCGCCCGGGCGGCCGGCCTCCCCGTCGCCCAGGTGAGCGGCGCCCTGGCGGTGATGGAGCTCAAAGGGATGGCCCGTCATCTGGGCGCCATGCACTACGTGCGGGGGGGATGAGCTTGCGGTCTGCGCTGGGGCCTTGGGCTGGACATGGAAGCGGATGGTGTGGTTTATATATAGAAAAGACCGGAGCCTGCGGATCTCTTCCCCGTCATAGCTATGTCGCAATATGAAACCCGAACGCGCGGGGTAGGGTTCCGGCTCCGCACATCTCTGGAATGGATCAGGAGGGAGCCAT
>JBEPYX010000448.1:0-2014 GCA_041641155.1 Thermoflexus sp. | reverse complement strand
GGGTTCTCCCGGTAGTAGGGCCAGCCCACCGCGCCCTCCGGGTTGGAGAACACGTGATAGAGGCGGGCGCCGATCAAGCCCAGGACGAAGACCACCAGCAGGCCATCCCACACGTGGTTCGGGTTCTCCCCTCGCCGCCGGGCCTCTGCGGCGGCCAGCCAGGCCCCCAGCAGGAGGCCGATCATCAGCAAAAGGCCGTAAGCTCGAATGGCGAAGTTCCCGACACACAGGATGGCTCCGGTTGTCCCCGGCGGGCAGAACATATCAGCCTCCATCGTCAATAGAGATCAAAGCGCTCTCCATTATAATGCGATTCCGCCCGGTTCCCGGTTCGCCCCCTTCCGCTCGGCGCGCTGGGAGACATGCCCTCCGAGAACGTGCGGATGCCGGTGCCTTTCGTGCCTTGGCGCCCCCTTGGCTACAATGGACGCTGGCTGAAGGGTCGAAGGCATGGCTTTCCGCGACTGGCCTTCGCCCGATGCTCAGGAGGTGCGGATGCTACGCACGCGATGCCCGTATTGCGGTCGGCCGTTCTCGATCTCCCGCGAGGAGGCCGGGGCTATTCTGGCCCAGGCGAGCGCGGAGGGCGCCCGATATGGGATGTATGCGTGCCCGTTCTGCCGCCGGCGGGTCAAGATCGGGCTGGCGGATCTGCGCCGCGTGGCCCCAGCTCCGGCGGCTGAAGGGTCGGAGGCCCCATTGCCGGCGCCTTCTCCCGAGGGGGAGGCAGCGGTCGAGCCAATGGTCCCGGAGGAGTCTTCCCCCGTCGAGGCGCTGGCGGAGTCGACCCGTCAGCGGGGGAAACGGGCGGCGAAGGCCTCCGCCGCGGAGCCCCAGCCCGCGCGGCGATCCGCGGGGAAATCCACCCGGAAGAAGGAGGAGGCTTCATGAACGCGGTGTCGGATCGTTGGCAGCGCCCCGAGTGGCGCGACGCCCTAGCCCTCGTCGGGGATCGGGTGGAGGTCCGGGACCCCGCCTGGATCCAGGAGGCGGGGATTGATGAGTTGGTCCGCCAGGCGGTCTTCGGGGATCCTACCGAACGGGCCGAGGCGCGCGGATGGATCTTCGCCATCGGCCAGGCCATGGGGATCTGCCCCGCCTCCATCCACGATCTCTACGCCGCCCGAGGCCGGGGCGAGATCCCCCCTGTCTTCACCGTGCCGGCGATGAACCTGCGCGGGATGACCTACGACATGGCCCGCGCGGCCTTCCGGGCTGCCGTCCGCCTGGATGTGGGAGCGCTGATCTTCGAGATCGCCCGCAGCGAGATCGGATACACGGACCAGCGGCCGGAGGAATACGCGGCGGTGATCACCGCCGCGGCCATCAAGGAGGGGTTCCGCGGGCCGATCTTCCTCCAGGGGGATCACTTCCAGGTCTCCGCCAAGGCTTATGCCCAAGACCCGGAGGGGGAGCTCCGGGCGGTGCGGGAGCTCATCGCCGAGGCCATCGCGGCCGGTTTCTATAACATTGATATTGATACCTCCACCCTGGTGGACCTCTCGAAGCCCTCGCTGGATGAACAGCAGCGCCTGAACTACACCCTGTGCGCCGAGCTGACCCGTTACATCCGCTCCATCGAGCCACCGGGGGTCACGATCTCCGTGGGCGGGGAGATCGGGGAGGTGGGCGGGAAGAACAGCACGGTGGAGGAGCTACGGGCCTTCATGGACGGCTACCTCCGGCATCTAGAGGGCGCCGTGGGGATCAGCAAGGTCAGCGTGCAGACCGGCACGACCCACGGCGGGGTGGTGCTGCCGGATGGGCGGCTGGCCCAGGTGGCCATTGACTTCGAGGCCCTGCGGGCTCTCTCCCGGGCGGCTCGCCTGGAATACGGGCTGGCGGGTGCGGTGCAGCACGGGGCGAGCACCTTGCCGGAGGAGGCGTTCCACAAGTTCGTGGAGTGCGAGGCCTGCGAGGTGCACCTGGCCACGGGCTTCCAGAACCTGGTCTTCGATCTGCTGCCGGCGACCTTCCGGGAGGAGATCTACGCTTACCTTCGGGCGCGCCACGC
>JBEPYX010000447.1:0-2025 GCA_041641155.1 Thermoflexus sp. | reverse complement strand
CAGGAGCTGGCCTGGAGCTCATCCTCTGCCCCCCCGCCCTCCTTGCCCCCCTGCGCTCGGACCCCGCGGCGGAGGCCTGACGAAAACGGCAGCCGACAAGGATCGGCCAAGCCGGGCCCTCCCTCCTTCAGGGTCGGTGTAGCCTTCGGAGAACCACGGATCGAAGGGCGCAACGGGCGGGCGCTTGCCGGTTGCGAAACCTTAACCTCCGCGCAATCGCCGGATAACGATCCCCCTTTACACTCACAGACGAGATGGGCGGCAGGGAGGAACACGCGTCATCCCACCTGCCCGTCCGAATCTTCTGCGGAGGTGGATCCCATGCTTCGGCGATGGCGGTTCGCTCTGCTCTCGCTGGCCATGCTGGGCGGTGCCTTGGGCCTCGGGTGGGGAAGCGCCTGGGGCGTCGGAACTCGGGTCGCGCAGGCGGCTGGGGGCGCCATGCCTCTTGCCGGCTTCCTGGGCCACTGGGGAGGGCGGTTCGGCAGGGGGCTCTGCGGACCGGCCGGGCTGGAGGCCGCCGCTAAAGCCCTCAACATGACCCCGGAGGAGCTTTCCACCCAGCTCTGGGGCGGCCGCACCTTGGCCGATCTGGCGGAGAAAGCCGGCGTGGATCTTCAGAAGGTCCGCGACGCGGTGAACCAGGCGTGTGTCCAGGCCCTCAAAGACGCCATCGAACAGGCGGTCCGGGACGGCCGGCTGACCCGTGAGCAGGCCGACTGGCTGCTCCAGGGGCTGGATCGCGGCTACTGGGGCCCGGGGGCCAGCCGATGGGGCTTCTGGGGTTTCTGGGGCCACGGCCGATGGGCCCCGAAGGCGCCCGCCACGCCAACGCCCGGCGGTGCTCGCTTCCAACTGCCGCGCTTCCTCGCGCCCGGCCGCTCCGCATAGGTCTCTCGGAGGCCTGGTTCCTACATTTAGCGCCGAGCCCCCCGAAGGGGGCTCGGCGCTAATTCAGATGGAGGAGATAAATGCGGACGATGGGGTCGTGGAAACCCGCGCGGGCTGTGGTGCTCTTGTTCCTGCTCACCACCTGCCGGACCGCTGGAGCGCCCGCCCCATCACCATCCCCGCCGACGCCCTCCCCGGGGGTTTACGCCCCGACCCCTACTGGGATGGGCGGGATGCCCCTGGGGGTCGCCGCCCGGGAAACCGACAGCCCGCTGGAGGCCCTCGAGGAGCCCCTGCAAGCCATCTACCAACAGGTGATTCCCTCCGTGGTCCACATCCGCGTCCGCAGCGGCCGGGGCATGCTGGCGCAAGAAAGCACGGGCTCCGGCTTCGTCTACGATCGGGAGGGCCACGTCGTCACCAACTACCATGTGGTGGAAGGAGCCGCCGCCATCGCTGTCACGTTCTCGGACGGATCAGAGTTCCCCGCTCGGATCGTCGGAACAGACCCCGACAGCGATCTCGCCGTCATCCGAGTGGATGCCCCCGCGGTGCTGCTGCGCCCGGCGGCCCTGGGGGATTCCCGGGCTGTGCGCCCCGGACAGCTGGCCCTCGCCATCGGCAACCCCTTTGGGCTGGAGGGGACGATGACCTTAGGCATCATCAGCGCCGTCGGCCGGGTGATCCGACCGGGATCCCGACCCTACAGCATCCCCAACATGATCCAGACCGATGCGTCGATCAACCCGGGGAACTCAGGGGGGCCACTGCTGGACAGCCGGGGGCAGGTGATTGGGGTGAACACGCTGATCTTCTCCCAGAGCGGGACCTCCTCCGGGGTGGGGTTCGCCATCCCTGTCAACACCGTGAAGCGGATTGTGCCCGTCCTCATCGCCGAGGGCCGCTACGCGCACCCATGGTTGGGGATCTCGGGGTTCTCCGTCACGCCCCTCGCCGCCCAGGCCCTGGGGCTGCCGGCGGAACACGGGGCGCTGATCCTCGAAGTGGATCCGCAAGGCCCAGCGGCCCAAGCCGGCCTGCGCGGTGGCCACCGATCGATCAACTACGAAGAGGAAACGATCCTCGTGGGCGGCGACCTCATCACGGCCATAGACGGCCGCCCGGTGCGCAGCA
>JBEPYX010000446.1:0-2030 GCA_041641155.1 Thermoflexus sp. | reverse complement strand
CTGCTGGAGCAGGGGAAGACACGGTTCGTGGGCGTGAGCAACTTCGGGGTGCGGGAGCTCCGCCGGGCCCAGGCGATGTTTCATCCCTACGCTCTGGTCAACGATCAGGTGGAATACAATCTGACCCACCGGCGGATCGAACGGGGCCTCCTCCCCTACTGCCGGGAGGCGGGGATCACGGTCTCGGGCTATTCACCCTTCTGGGAGGGCCGGATCCCGCGGCGGAGCCCGCGTTGGCGGGGGATCGAACGGATCGCGGCCCGCTACGGGCGAACCCCACACCAGGTGATCCTCAATTTCCTGGCCCGGCAGCGGGACGTGATCTTGATCTTCAAGACCGAACGGATCGAGCACCTGCGGGAGAACCTCGCAGCGCTCGACTTCACCCTGGAACCCGAAGACGTGGCCTGGATCGAGGCTCACTTCCCGGCCTGATCGGCCGCTCGAAAGGGAAGCGATCCGGCCACGGCGTGGGAGGAGAAAACGGCCTGCGTTGGATGATCCCTCGACGATGAGCGATCGGGCCGGGTTGGCGCGGCCGCGCGCCATCCGGTTTCGGGACGATCACCCGTGATGGATGGGAGGGGCGATGGAAGGGATGACGATCCGCGACGTGCCGTCCTGCCCTCGGATCCGGCCGGTGGATGTCCGCCCGATCCGCCGCAACGGCCGTCCGTATCTGCTCCTCCGGGATCCCCTCCGGCTCGCGGAGCAGGTGGTGCTGATCCCCCAGCCCCTGGGGCCGATCCTGGCCCTATGTGACGGCACGCGGGACCTGCAGGCCATCCGCGCAGCTATGATGGTGCGCTACGGTGTTCGCGTGGATGAGGAGTCGCTCCGCTCGCTGATCGCGGCGCTGGACGAGGCGTATCTGCTGGAGAACGAGCGCTTTCGGGAGGCCCAGGCCCGCGCCCTGGAGATCTATCGGAAAGCCCCCTTCCGCCCTCCCATGCTGGCGGAAGAAGTCTACCCGAAGGATCCGACAGCCCTGCGCCGGCTGCTCCGCCGGTTTGAGGAGGAAGCGCCGGTGGAGGATCCGGCGGAGGACGGCCGAGGCGTGCTCAGCCCCCACATTGACTACGCGCGGGGCGGGCGGATCTACGCGCAGGTCTGGCGGCGGGCCCTCCCCTTCGTCCGGGAGGCGGATCTGGCGGTCGTGCTGGGGACGGATCACTACGGCGAGGACTGCTCGATCACCCTGACCCGGCAGCATTACGCCACGCCCTTCGGGGTGTTGCCCACCGCCCGCCCGATCGTGGACGCCCTGGCGCAGGCGCTGGGGGAGGAGGCCGCCTTCGCCGGCGAGCTCCGCCATCGGGGGGAACATTCCATCGAGTTGGCCATCGTGTGGCTGCATGGGATCCGCGAGGGGAAGCCCTTGGAGCTGGTCCCCATCCTCTGCGGACCCTTCGCCGCCTTCATCCGGGAGGACCGGGACCCGCTGTCGGACCCGACGATCGCCCGCTTCGTCGAGGCCCTGCGGGCCGCCCTCGCCGGCCGGCGGGCGGTGGTCGTGGCGGCCGGGGATCTGGCCCACGTCGGCCCGGCCTTCGGCGGACGCCCGCTGGACCTGGCCGGGAGGGCCCGCCTGAAAGCCGACGACGAGGCCCTGATCGCGCGCATGGCCGCCGGGGACGCGGCGGGTTTCTTCGCTGAGATCCGCCGAACTCGCGATCGCAACAACGTCTGCGGGGTCTCGCCGATCTACCTCGCCCTGCGGGCCCTGGAGCCCACGACCGGGGAGCCGGCGGGCTACGCCCTCTGCCCTGCGGATGAGCAGGGGACCTCGGTGGTCTCCATCTGCGGCATGCTGTGGCGATGAACCCTGCCGTCGCCCTCTTCATCGTTCTCGTCGGGCTGGGGATCGGCTTCGGAGCCGGGCGGGGGATCCGGGCCCTCCGCCAACCGGCCCGGCGGCGCCCAGACCCCCGCGCCCTCCTCCTGATCCTGCTGGCCTTCGGGCTGCGGGTCAGCACCCTGACCGTCCAACCCCTCTGGCGGGACGAGGTGGACGCCCTGCGGTTCGGGCG
>JBEPYX010000445.1:0-2046 GCA_041641155.1 Thermoflexus sp. | reverse complement strand
ATTCCCCCGCCTCCAGACGGGCCAGGTCCAGCAACGCGTCCACCAGGCGGATCAAGCGGTCCAGCTCCTGGAGCAGCCGCGTCCACGGGGCCGGGAGCGGATCCGCCGGCTTCAGCTCCTCCAGCAGCAAGCGGATGGTGGTGAGCGGCGTCCGGAGATCGTGGGCGACGTTGGCGGTCAATTCCCGTCGGGCCCGCTCCGCCTCCCGCTGGCGGGTGATGTCCGTCAGCGCCAGCCCATAGCCCCCTGGCCAGCGCCATCCCGTCGCCAGCCACCAGCGATCCCGCCACCGGATCTCCGCCACCCCTGGGGCCTCCAACAGGCCCTCCAGCTCAGGGGAAGGGATCGCCTCGATCAGGGTGCGGCCGGGCCGCGCGCCGAACTGCTCCACCGCCGGACTGTTCGCCCACAGGATGCGGCGCTCCGAATCCAACAGGAGCAGCGCCTCCACCCCACCAGGCCGAAGCGCGTCCAGCCAGGCGGCAGCCTGCTGATGGTGGGCTTCCAGCGCCCGCAACGCCCGTTGGGTCTCCCGGGCCGCGGCCTCCGCCCGGCGCCGCTGCCGCTCGAGCCAGACCAGCCCGAGGCCCGCCGCGGCCAGGAGGAACGCCAGGACGCCTTCCACCGGCCCCATCCCTCACCCCTCGAACCGGTAGCCGATCCCCCGCACCGTGACGATCCGCCGGGGATGAGCCGGGTCCTCCTCGATTTTCTCCCGAAGCCAACGGATATGCGTGTCGATGGTGCGGGTATCTACGGGGTTCTCCACCCCCCAGACCCGCTCGAGGAGGAACGCCCGGCTCAGGACGCGGCCGCGGTTCTGGATCAGGGTCGCCAAGAGGTCGAACTCCTTCAGGGTCAGGCGCAGCTCCCGACCGCCCTTGTAGGCCTTCCGGGCCAGTAGATCCAGGGTCAGATCGCCCGCGGTCAGTGTCGTCGCCGGGCGGCCGCGGGTTCGCCGCAGCAGCGCCCGGATGCGGGCGATGAGCTCCCCCATATGGAACGGCTTAGCCACATAATCATCTGCCCCTACCTCCAGCCCGACGATCCGGTCCACTGGACCGCCCCGGGCCGTGAGCATGAGGATCGGGACATCGCTCTCCTTGCGGAGGATCCGGCAGACCGAGAGGCCGTCGAGGGTGGGGAGCATCACATCGAGGATGATGAGATCGGGCTGGGCCGTGCGGGCCAACTCGAGGGCCTCGCCCCCATCGCCGGTGGCAATCACCTCGAAGCCCTCCCGCTCCAGCTGCGCCGCTAGGGTCTCCCGCAGGGAGGCATCGTCTTCCACCAGAAGCAACCGCATCTTCCCCAACGCCGGCTCCGTCATCGTGGCACCCGGGCGGCTGCCGGGGGCGGCTTTTGCCTCCCCGCCCCCGGGCCGCCTCGGGGAGCATGTTGCCATGAGCCGTGCGAATGCTCAAACCGGACGGAGGGCCGAGCCTCACGGGGACTCGACGACGATCACCGTGTCGGCGAGGATGGAGCCGTCGGGCTGCTCGAAGCCCGAGACGTAAACGTCGAGGCCGACCTGAGGGGTCCCGATCACCATCGTGGTGGGCAGCCCCAGCACGCGCCGGCCGTCCACCTGATACCCATGGGGGAGCACTTCCCGGATCACGCCCTCCCACTCGCCTTCCCTCCCCGGGCGGCGCAGCACCTCGAAGGACTCCGCGACGATCGAGCCGTCGGGGGCACGGGTGCCGATCACCGTCACATAGACCCCCGGAGGGAGAGGGCCCTCCGCATCCACGTCCGAGGTGACCTGCACCCGATAGCCCGCCACCTGATAGCCCCCGGGGAGGACGGCCTCAACAGCGCCCTCGAAGATCAGAACACCCTCACCCGCGGGCGTTCCGTTCCCGGCCGGGGGCGGGGTCGAACGGTGAGGGGTTCCCCCGCCTGGAGCTGGAGCGGGGAGGCGTTCCCCTGCGATCCCCTGGGCGCACCCGGCTACCCACAGCAGCCCCAACGCGACCCATCCGATGCGCATCGTCTGCCCTCACCGGGTTCCGATCGGCCCTACGGGCGGCCACGTGGGCCGGG
>JBEPYX010000444.1:348-2048 GCA_041641155.1 Thermoflexus sp. | reverse complement strand
TCTGGATGCTGGGGGGGTATGCCCTGGGGGGCTGGCCCGCCCTGCGGGTGGCCTTCCCCTATGTGGCCATCGGCCTGGGCCTCCTGCTCTTGCTCGGGCGCCCGCTGGATGTGCTGCAGTTCGGGGAGGAACAGGCCTTGCAGCTCGGCCTCCCGGTGGAGCGGGTGAAGCGGCTGGCCATCGCGGCGGCCACCCTGGCGACCGCTGGGGCGGTCGCCTTCACCGGGATTATCGGCTTCGTCGGCCTGATCGCCCCGCACCTGGCCCGCCTCATCGTCGGGCCCCGCTACCCGCGGGTGCTTCCCGCCGCCGTCCTCCTCGGGGCCTCCCTGCTGACGTGGTCCGATCTCCTCTCCCGGATCCTCCTCCCGCCCCAGGAGATCCCGCTGACCATCCTGACCGCTTTCCTCGGGGGGCCCTTCTTCCTCTATCTGTTGGGGCACACCCGTCGGGGGGCGTTCTTCTAACGGCCGGCGTTCAGTGAATCCCGGGGGACCAGGATGCGGTAGAGGAATCCGTTCACCGGGATGTCCGCGGCGGGCCGGTAGGCCTGCCCGATGGCGTCCAGCACCGGCTGCGGGTAGAACTGGGCTCGCAGCACCACGATCCCGAACGCCCGGTCCTGGATCATCCGGATCAGCCGCTCCGGGTTCAGCCTGCCGTTTTTATACAGGTTCAGCAGCTGGGTGGGGTTGGTCACCGGCTCCTTGCCCGCCAGCAGCGCCCATGAGGCCTCTTCGGTGAGGGCAGGGCCCGGCGACGCCCGCACCATCTCCACGATCCGCCATCCGTTCCGGACGTCCTCCTCCGTGGGCAGATGCCCCAGTTGGGTGTAGCCGACGGTGTCCACGTAGCGGCTCCCCGCGAGGCCCAGCCAGCGGGCGGCCGGTGCGGTCAGGGGGTGATCCGTGGGCAGGTGAAGCACCCGCGCTGCCTGATGGAGCAGGGCGATGGGGATCAACAGGGCGAGCGCCGCCCGCCAGGCTGGCCGGCCGGCTGCCCACCTTTCCAGGCGGGCGAGGAGCCGGCCGGCGGCCAAGGTCGCAGCCACCACCGCTGTAACGAAGTAGGATTCCCCTGCTCCCCACTTGCCTGCCAGGGCTCCGCCGGCCGCCGCGAAGACCGCCCAGATGCTGAACAGCGAGAGGCGGTCGAAATACAGCTCGTAAAGGACCAGCGCCGTGGCCATGAGGAGCACAACCGCATGGAGGCGGAACCACTGGCCGTAGAGGAAAAAGGCCTGGCGGTAATCGTATTCGTTGAGATTGGCCTCGATGATGTGGAGAGACCACTCGCCCCCGGTGGCGAGGTCCAGCAGGGCGAACAGGGCCAGGTTCACTGCCCCGAAGGCAGCTCCCCAGGCCAGCGCCCGGCATGGCTGGCGCAGGAGGAGGTAGGCGGAGACTGCGAGCACGGTGACGATGGCGTGCTGCTTGGTCCAGCCCGCCGCCATCAGCGCCAGCGACCCGACCAGCAGCATCCGGCGGGACGGGAAGCCTTCCTCGCGGGCCAGGGCGAGCACGGCCAGCGTCTCGAAGAGCACCATCGTCATATGGCTGCGGGCGAGCGGGCCGATATGGTAAACGTAGTTCGAGGCGAGGATCATGCCTCCCGCCCATATCCCGGCCGTCCACCGCCGGGTCCATCGCCCGACGGCCAGGCCCACCGCAACCGCCAGCGCGGCCGTCGCCGCTGCGGAG
>JBEPYX010000444.1:0-338 GCA_041641155.1 Thermoflexus sp. | reverse complement strand
CCAGGGGGACGGCGAGGAGGTGGAAGAGGGGGGGATAGTTCGAGGCGTAAAATGGGTAAGTGGAGATGTCCCGATAGGGCCATTGCCCTCGGGCGAAATACACCGCGTCGAGCAGTTCAAACCCTTCCCCCTGATCGTAGTCGAAGGGGAAGCGGAGGAGCGCGAGGGCGTAGATCCCGAAGATCACTCCGTAGGCGAGGTAAACAAGCACCACCGCGATCCAAAGACCCCGGGCGACACCCTTCGCGAGGTCGTGCAGGAGCCGATCGGAGGCGGCCATCCGTAGTCGATCCGCTCTAGGTTCTTCGCTCGATATTCTCATCGAAAACCGGATTGTG
>JBEPYX010000443.1:0-2050 GCA_041641155.1 Thermoflexus sp. | reverse complement strand
CGACGCACGGAGGGATTGCGGAGGATCTGCTCCAGGCTGATCAGCATCAGACCCACGCTGAGAAACAACCCATGATAAAGCGAGATCAGGAACTGCCAGGTGAAAGCGAAGGTCAGCCCGAAGAGATCGCCAAGGCTGCCGGTTCGCAGGAACCGTAGAAGGAACAGCACGGCGATCGGGATGCCGAAGTTCAGCAGCACTTGCAGTTGAGGCGATTGGCTGAAACGGAGGGTCATCGAGCCGAACAACAGGCCGCTCAGCAGGGCGGCGGCCCAATCTCGGGTCAGCCACAGGACCAGGGCGTAGGCGCTCAGCGCGGAGAGGGCGAAGGCGGAGATGAACAACGCGTTGTAGGCCAGCACCGGGTTGCCGGTGAGCCCGATCACGGGGGCGGCCAGCAGCACGGCCCCCAGCAGATGCTCGGAGAAGTACAGGGTGTAAGGATAAGGATAGAAATTCGGGGCATGGGGGAGCTGCGCCGGGCGCAACAGGTGGGACGTGACCCATCCAAGGGTCCAGGCGTTCAAGACCGCATCCCCGTCGTTCTCGAGATGGGTGGCCGCGCTCTGCGCCACGGGCCAGGTCAGCGCCACCGAGAGGGCGGTGAAGAGCAGCACGGCCAGCCCGTGGCGCCAGAATGCTTGAACGGATCTTAAGCCCTGGGGGATCCCCCACCCCACCATAAGCGGACAGCTCCCGCTTTCGGGTCTACCCGACGGACAGTCCGATGCCAACGGTGCGACCGCCAGATCGCTGGCGTGCTCGAGGGAACGGCGGACCCTGCCCGCGCATCATCCACCATCGAGCACCTCCCCAGTGGTAACCCCCGCGGCCCAGCCGTGAGCCGGATCCCCCGACCGCCGCATCGCCCGATCCTCCCTTATTTCCGGATCCAACGCAGCACGAGGGGCATGAGCGCCCCGAGCAGGGTGATCCCGCTGATCCACGCCCCGAGAAGGAAGCTCCACGGACGGTAGCGGAAGGCCACCTCGCTCGCCCCGGCCGGCAGCGGAACGGCCATGAGGATGGCGTCGGCCTGCACCAGGGGGGCCGGGCGGCCGTTCACCCGGACCTCCCATCCGGGATACCAGGGATCCCGGATGATGAGCAGCCCGGGTTGCGCCAAGCGGACCCGATATCGGCTCTCCATCGCAGTGCGGGCGACCAAACGGATTTCCTCCGGGAGCGCGCCCGCTCCGCCCTCCGGCCATGTCACCTCCCCCAGCGTCACCGCCTGCCGGTCCGGCCGGAAGGCCGGATCCCGAAGCGTGGCCAGCGCTTCATCCACCGTCCGCACCGACCGCACCTCCCGGACCACCCAGGCCCACGGCAGCGGGGGATCCAGGCGGAAGATCCGGGTTTCCTCCTGGCCCTGGGGGATGCGCTCCAGCAGCGTCGCCCTCCGCCCCAGGGCGGACATGTCGGGCAGATCCCGCCCCCATGTCACCACGTAGCGGACCCCGAGGAGCCACCATTGGAGGGCCTCCGGGGTCTCGTTCAGGAAGCGGAAGTAAGGCTGGGGCTGGATCGAGGTCGCCCCGTCGATGTCTTCCAGGCCGAACCAGCAGCCGATGTGATCCGGCATGCGCCATTCGTCGTAGAACCGGAAAGGCCGCTCGGGCTCCGCCGCCATCCATCGGATGGCAGGGTGCTCCGGGTAGATCGACCCAGGGGGGACGGCGTCCAACCCGCGGTTGAAGGCGGCCAGGTTCAGGGCGGTGATCGCGACGGCGCTGGCGCCCAGCCCGACGCGATCCCGCCACCCAGCGGTCCGCGCGGCCCACCAGATCCAGGTCGCGAGGGCCATGAGCAGGCTCAGCCCGACCTCCTGCGGGAGCCGCCGATGATCGCTGGGATCGATCCCCTGGCGGGCCAGGAATGTCACAAGGGGCAAAGCGAGGCCGGTCCCGAGGGCGAGGAGGCCGCTGGCGCGGCGCAGGCGGGCGGGCCACTGCCGTTGGGATCGAGGGGTCCCCTGGATCATGGCAGCCAGCCCGTGGGCGGCGAGGGCAGCCAAGGAGAAAGCGACCCACAACGCGTGGCGCTCCTG
>JBEPYX010000442.1:0-2051 GCA_041641155.1 Thermoflexus sp. | reverse complement strand
CGAAGGGCGGGTACAGGATCCCCTTCTCGGTGATGATGCCCGTGACATATCGGGCGGGCGTGACATCGAAGGCCGGGTTCGCCGCCCGAGCACCACGCGGGGCGATGGGAACCCCCTCGATCTCCAGAACCTCCCGCTCGTCCCGCTCCTCGATGGGGATAGCGTCGCCGTGGGGAGTGTTCGGGTCAATCGTCGAGGTGGGGGCCACGACGTAGAAGGGGATCCCGTGCTCCTTGGCCAGGACGGCCAGGGTGTAGGTGCCGACCTTGTTGGCCACGTCGCCGTTAGCGGCGATGCGATCGGCCCCCACCAGGACGATGTTCACCTTCCCCATGCGCATGTAATAGCCCGCGGCGCCATCCGCGATCACGGTGAAGGGGATGCCCAGCTGCAGGAGCTCCCACGCGGTCAAACGGGCGCCCTGCAGGCGGGGCCGCGTCTCATCCACCAGCACGTGGATGCGCTTCCCCTGCTCGTGGGCGGTGCGGATGACCCCCAGGGCGGTGCCGTAGTCCACGGTGGCCAGGGCGCCGGTGTTGCAGTGGTGCAGGATGGTGTCGCCGTCCCGGATGAGCGCCGCGCCGAACTGGCCCATCCGCCGGTTGATCTCCACATCCTCCTCCGCGATGCGGATCGCCTCGGCCACCAGGGCCTCCCGCAGGGCCTGAGGGTCCTCTACATCCTCGTCGGCCGCGCGGCGCAGCATCCGGTCCACGGCCCAGAAGAGGTTCACAGCGGTGGGCCGGGAGGCCTTGAGCAGGGCGGCGGCGGCCTCCAGATCCCGCAACAGGCCCTTCCGATCCGACGCCGGGCTGCGCAGGGCCGCCAAGGCCATCCCGAAGGCCGCGGCCGCTCCGATGGCCGGCGCCCCCCGGACCGCCATCGTGCGGATGGCGTCGGCGACCGCCTCAGGGGTATCGCATTCCAGGATCACCTGGGTGTGAGGGAGCCGCCGCTGGTCAATGAGGCGCAACACCCCATCGCGCCACTCCAGGCTACGCATCCAGGGCCTCCGATGGGAAATCTGAGTTCATTTTACCTAATCCCCTGGGTTCGGCCTCACAAACAAACAGCGAGGCCCCCCGAAAGCGGGCCTCGCCGCTCAGCGCCCTCTCCCCCAAGTCCTCAGCACTCGCTGTAGCCGCAGTTGTAACAGGTCCGACACCCCTCCTGCTCCAGGAGAGCGGCCTCGCCGCACTGCGGGCAGATGTCGCCCACCGGGCCCAGCCGCTCCCCCTCCCGCTGGTCTGCCGGGCCGCCTTCGGGCAGCGGGAGGGCCGGCTGGACGGCGGCCGGTGGAACGGGGACGGCCTCCAGCCCCCGCTCCGCCAGGTATTCCGCCAGCACGCGGGCAATCCCGTCGGGGAGGCTTCGCACCCGCTCTGGACCGAAGCCCAAGGCGCGTCCCCCGCCGATGCCGTGGAGCTGGTCCACCACCTGGCGCAGCCGCTCGGCCGGGGGCACCGGGGAGGGCAGGCGCAGCAGCAGCGAGATCAGCCGGCCGATGGCCTCGGCCACCGCCGCGATGTCCGACCCTGCCTTCCCCACGTTCAGGAAGACCTCGAAGGGCTGGCCCTCCCCGTTCTCGTTCAGGGTGATGAACGCCGTCCCCACCGGGGTGGCGATCCGGTAGGTGACCCCGGTCAGCTTCTGGGGCCGGGGGCGCACCGTGGAGCCCACCGGCTGGGGGAGCAAGGGCTGCGCCGGGGCCAAAGCCGCGCCCTCCTTCCGCTGCTCCTTTTTCTCCTTCGTCTCCAAGGTTTCCAGCACCTCCTTCTGCCGGGACCCCGCCACATAGACGGTCAGGCCTTTGCATCCCAGCTTCCAGGCCAGCATGTAAGCCCGCTCCACATCCTCCACGGTCGCGGTTTCGGGGAAATTGATGGTGTTGTGATTCCCCATCCCGTTCGCGATGAAGGAGTGAGTCCCCGGCACGTGCAGGTCGAAAACCTCCGCGAACCCGCTTTCGATCCGCTCCACCGGGATGTAGAGCCGATCGGGGCCATCGCCACCTCCAGGAGAGGGATCCAGCAGATCAGCTGGCGCATGAT
>JBEPYX010000441.1:0-2053 GCA_041641155.1 Thermoflexus sp. | reverse complement strand
GGGCGGATCCATTCTTAGCGGTCCTGGATCTGGAGGAAGAGACCCTCCGGCCGATCGCCCGCGGGGAGCGCCTGCGGGGGGCCCAGATCTCCCCGGCGGGGGGTTGGGTGGCCTACCAGAGCGTGTTCTCGGCAGATCCGGCCCAGAACGGCCTTTGGGTCGTGCGGGCCGATGGGACAGGAGCCCGCCGGCTTCCGGTCTTCGGCGCTTACCGCTGGCGGGCCGAGGGGCGCTTGCTGATCATCCCCATGGAGCCGGGCATGCCCAGCCATCGCGTCCTCGAGGTGGAGGCAGCCACCGGCGCGGTCCGCCCCCTCACGGACCCCGCCGTCCTTCCCTTCCGCATCGCGGGGGGTGATTGGGCCCTCTCCCCGGATGGGCGGTGGGTCGTCTTCGTCTCCGCCGAGGATCGCAACTTGTGGGTCCTGGAATTACCGTGATGGCCTCTCGCGCGGTTTAGGTCTCTACTTATAGAGATCGCAGGCGGGGACCCCTTCCGTCCGCTGCCGATCGGCCTTGACAGAATCCTCCCCCTATGCTAAGATAAAGGCCCACTTGGAACCCGAATATCTGGCGGGGCTGACCTCTTCTTACCCTATATATGGGGGTCCCGGCGCGTGCGTTGTCCTTTCTGTGGGAGTGAGGAGACGCGGGTCATTGACACCACGCCAGAGGCCGAGCGGCGAGCGGTGCGGCGGCGCCGGGAATGCCCCCGTTGTCTGCGTCGGTTCACCACCGTTGAGCGCCCGATCCACCTCGCCCCGATGGTCATCAAGCGGGACGGGCGGCGGGAGCCCTTCGATCGGGAGAAGTTGCTGCGGGGGATCCAGATCGCATGCGCCAAGCGCCCGATCCCGGCCGAGGCCTTGGAGCGCTTGGTGGAGCGCATCGAGGCCCGCCTGCAGGCCATAGGCCGGTCGGAGATCCCCAGCCGTCAGATCGGCGACATGGTGATCGCTGGGTTGAAGGAGCTCGACGAGATCGCCTACATCCGCTACGCCATCGTGTATCTCGGCCTGAGCGATCTGGAGAGCATCCGTCGGGAAATTGATAACCTGCTGCAGAATCGGGCCCGGGAGGGAAGCCCCACCCCTGCGGGAGGGCCTTGAGGCGGGTCGGGACGACGGGCCCGTGCGTCCCCCACTGTCATCCAATGCTTCCATTCAGCCATAGGGCCGATCCTTTGCGGGCGCAGACCCCATATATTTGGGTAAGAACGACCCCAGCCGCCAGATATGGGGGTAGCCGTTGCTCGGCGGATGGGGGGTCGGGCGTCCGGATCGGAAGATGTTCATCCCAAATGAGGGAGAGGAGGCCATGGCGACCCGCTGGGAGATCCGCGTGGACGAGGCCAACCCGGAGGAGGAGATTCCCCTGACGGAGAACGGCCGCATCGTCCTGGAGCGCCGCTATCTGCGCAAGGGGCCGGACGGGAAGCCGGTGGAGACCATCCCTCAGATGTTCCGCCGGGTGGCCCGCGCCGTCGCTGAGGGGGAGAAGGCGCTGGGGGGCGATCCCGCGCTGTGGGAGGAGCGGTTCTACCGCCTGCTCACCTCCCTCCGGTTCCTCCCGAATTCCCCCACCTTCACCGGGGCCGGGACCCCGCTGGGTCAGCTCGCGGCCTGCTTCGTCCTCCCCTTGGAGGACGATATGGGGAAGATCACCGGCGGCATCTTCCAGACCCTCCGGGATGCGGCCCTGATCCAGCAGACCGGAGGCGGGAACGGCTTCTCGTTCTCCCGCCTACGCCCCAAGAACGCCGTCGTGTTCTCCTCTATGGGCCGGGCCACCGGCCCGGTGGGCTTCCTGCGGGTCTACGACCGCGCCTTCGGGGAGATCGCCCAGGGCGGGACCCGCAGGGGCGCCAATATGGCGGTCCTCCGCGTGGATCACCCCGATATCGAGGAGTTCATCACCTGCAAGACAGATGAGAACGCCATCACCAATTTCAATATCTCGGTGGGCATCACCGACGCCTTCATGCGGGCCGTCGAGAACGATGAGGAGTGGGAGCTGCGTTTCCCCGATGTCCTGCACCCGGCGTATCGGGACT
>JBEPYX010000440.1:0-2060 GCA_041641155.1 Thermoflexus sp. | reverse complement strand
GATGAGTGCGTTCCAGGTGCTGGAGACTTTCTACCGCGACTTCCTTGCTGTCTATCCTCCCCAAGGGGAGGACGTGCTGCAGCATCTTCCCTCGGACGCGTGGCGGAGCGTCTCGTTCCGCTACATCTTCTCGGTAGAAGCGATGACAAAGGTCAGCCGGATCATCGAAGATGCAGCGGCGCAAAGCCGTCGCACGGCGGATCTCCATGTCTCATTCCAGTTCCTTTCGCGTTTCCTACCGCAGCAGGAGCGCTACCGGGCTCTATCGGAGGGGATTGCACGAGGATGGATCTACGCCGCGCCCGACATCCCGGATCCCTGGGCGCTGGTGCGGCAGCTCCGTATGCAGTGGATCAACGTCGAGGGGACCCCGTTGGTGCGCTATTGGTTCGTGATCGCCTACGGCCCGGGGCTCTCCATGTCGTTGCTGGCCCTTGAGGTCCCCAGCCTGAACAGATCCGGGCGCTACTACGAAGGCTTTTACACCTTCGAGCCGGACATCGCCTACCAGCTGACTATGATCCTCCACTTGCTGTTTCCAAACGAGGTGCCCTTGCCCCGTCGGCCTGAGGCGCTGCGATGGTGACTGCGATCTGGTGGATCCGTCGGGATCTTCGTTTGCACGATCAATGGGCGCTGCAGGCGGCGCTGGAGGCTGCCGACCAAGTGATCCCCGTGTTCGTGAAGGATCCGTCCTTCGCCCGGGCCTCGCCGCGCCGGGCTGCGTTCCTGATGGGTGGGTTGCGGGCGCTCGATCAGGCGCTCCGGGAGCGGGGAAGCTATCTCGTGATCCGTGAGGGTCCCCCCGCGGAGGCCCTGGGGGGGCTGATGGCGGAGGTGGGGGCCACTATCATCTTTGCTGAAGAGGATCTCACCCCCTATGCCCGCGCCCGCGATGAGGCCCTCGCGCGGCGGCTTCCCTTGCACCGCTTGGGGTTCCCGACGGTCTGCCATCCGGCCTACTTGGTCAAGGGCGATGGCTCGCCGTATCGAGTTTTCGGGGCCTTCCGGCGGGCATGGCTGCAGAAGGCCTCGATGGATGCGGTGGCGTTGCGACCGCCGCCTGCCCACATCCCCACCCCACCGAGCATTCCTTCGTGTCCTCTCCCGGATTCTCCGAAGGATCAGGATTTCCCGCCTGGGGAAGCGGAGGCGCTGCGCCGCCTTCGGGAGTTCACGGAGGGATCCGATCCGCCGATCTATCGCTATGAGGCGCAGCGGGATCGGGCGGACCTCGAGGGGGGCTCCCGGCTTTCCCCTTATTTGCGTTTCGGGATGCTGTCGGCCCGTCGGGCGGCCTGGGCGGCCCAGCGGGCCATCCAGGAGGCCCCGGACGAGTCGGCACGCCGCAGCGCGCTGGCGTGGCTGAACGAGTTGATCTGGCGGGAATTCTTCATTGCCCTGATGTTCCATCTCCCCGATCTGGGCCGTCGCGGGTTGCGTGAGGGGACGGCGGGGATCCGCTGGCGGCGGGATGAGGCCGATTTCGCGGCCTGGGCGGAAGGGCGAACCGGCTACCCGCTGGTGGACGCGGGGATGCGTCAGCTATGGGCGACAGGGTGGATGCCCAATCGGGTTCGGATGGTGGCAGCGTCGCTGCTCACCCGAACGCTGGGGGTGGATTGGCGCCTCGGAGCGCGCTGGTTCATGGAACAACTCGTGGATGGGGATCCGGCGGTGAACACGGGCAACTGGCAGTGGATCGCCGGCGTGGGGACGGATTACGCCTCCGCCTTCCGGGTGTTCAACCCTACGCTCCAAGCCCGTCGTGTGGATCCGGAAGGGCGGTACATCCGGCGATGGGTGCCGGAGCTGCGGTGGGTGCCGGATCCCTACTTGCACGCTCCGTGGACCATGCCGCCGGAGGTCCAGCGGGAGGTCGGTTGTCGGATCGGGATCGATTACCCGGCCCCGCTTCTGCCGCGGGGGGATCCCATCCGTGGCCGGAAGCTTGCCCATCCCGCGTAGGGGGCTCCTCGGATGAGCGCGTTGGCCTGTCCCATCCCTAGCCCCTCCGCACAGTGGCGCGCGCTGCGCGTCTTGCTTCGAGGTGGGACGCT
>JBEPYX010000439.1:0-2070 GCA_041641155.1 Thermoflexus sp. | reverse complement strand
GCCTCGGTGATCAAGATGGGCAGGGAGCGCAGATGAGGCGGGATCGCCTCGATGAAGTCTTGATAGGCCCGAAAGCCCCGGCGGCGGCCTTCATACGGCGGGGGATAACGGGATTCATCCGGGATGGCGCGAGGGTCCGGGCTCTGGCTGGCCACATGCAGCGCGATGCCGTCCAGCGCTCCCTCGAGGGCGATCAGGAGGTCGTGGAAATACACCACCCAATCCCCTGTAGGATTCCCGGGATAGCGGAGGACAGCCGTGAACGGGGCCACGGCGGCCGGGATCACCCAGTCCTCCTCATGGCCGGGCTGGTTGCGGATCTGTTCCCGGCATTGACGGAAACAGCAGGCGTAGCGCTCCGGCGTGATCCACTCCGCCGCCTCGCACCGCCCTGAGGCGAGCTCGATGCGGGCGCCGGGCTGCTGCTGGGGATGGTTCGGCTCGTTCCCGATGATCCAGATGTGGGCGCCGGGAGACGCCGCCACGAAGCGGGCGCAGCGCCGGGCGAACGCCCCATAGCGATCCGAAGGAGGGAGGGTCCCATTGGGGTAGCGGCCGTGGTTCAACACCACGATCACCCCGAACCCGGCGTCCGCCCACGCTTGATACACCGATCCCCGCCCGGTGGTGTCCTCAGGGTCCGCCCCAATGGTTTCCTCGAAAACCACCCAACCGGTCAGGCCGGCGGCGCGGAACCGCTCCCGCCATGGGCCGGGATCATAGATGCCGTAAAGATACGGCGGCCACTCGGCTCTGGACATATGAGGTGCCCCCTCCCTCCGCTTTCGACGCGGGCGCCTCTCCAGGGGCGGAGGCCCCCTCTACCCACCCGAGCGCTCCTCCCGGAGGGAACCGGACTGCACCTTGAACCGGCGCACCCGCACCTGGAACCCCGGCTCGAACAACAGGGGGTCCGTGGTGGTCAGGATGGCCTGCTCCACATCCTCCAGGGCGCGCAGCAGATAGCGCCGTCGCTCCTCATCCAGCTCCGCCAGCACCTCGTCCAGCAGCAGAACCGGGCTCTCGTGGAAGATGGAGGCCAGCCAGCGGGCCGCAGCCAGCTTGAACGCCAGGATCGCCGTCCGCTGTTGCCCCCGCGATCCGTAGAGGCCCAGATCCACCCCATCCACGATGAAGCGCAGGTCATCCCGATGGGGGCCGATCCGCGTGACTCCCCTTCGGATATCCAGCGCCCGCTCGCGGAGGAGAACTTTGCGGAAGGACTCCGCCAATTCCCGCTCGCGGGAGGTTTCCCCCCATGGGATCATCCCCAGGGCCATCTGCCCACTGGCCTGAAAGGGATCAAAGCCAGGCACGTAGCGCACCTGCAACGGCTCCCCTCCGCTCAAGGCCTTGTGGATGTCCTCTGCGTGCCGAGCGATGGCCTGCAGGGCGCGGGCCCGCTGCTCCATCAGCGGGGCGCCATAGCGCGCCACGGATTCATCCCATAGATCCAGCTGCGCAGGATCGCCGCCCTCTTCCTGGAGGCGGCGGAGCAGGGCGTTGCGCTGGGAGAGAGCCCGCTGGTAAGCGGCCAGCGTCCGAGCGAACGCCGGCGAGGTCTGGGCGATCAGGAGATCCAGGAGCCGCCGCCGCTCCGCCGGCGGGCCGCCCACCACCTCGACGTCCTGAGGGGTGAACAGGACCACCGCCGCCTGCCCGAAGAGATCGAGCATCCGACGGGGGACACCGTTGATGCGCACCTGTTTGCGGATGGAGGGCGCCTCCGAGGAGAGGGTGGGCGCCCCCCGTTCTGCGACCCAGGTCAACTCCAGGCGGACCGGCCCATCCTTGCGCACGAACTCCGCACTCACACGGGCGAACGGCATGGGGTCCTGCCACGCGGCCCAATGGATCAGCTCGCGATCGTTTCCGGTGCGGAAGGAATGGCCCATGGCGACGCAGGCGATGGCCTCCAGGAGATTCGTCTTTCCCTGCGCATTCCCGCCGTAGACCATGATCGCCTGGGGCTCCAATCGCCACTCGAGCCGCGCGTAGTTTCGAAACTGGGTCAGGCTCAGGGATCGAAGCCACATCCACGGCACCCAGTCCAGGATCCCGCGCTCCATC
>JBEPYX010000438.1:0-2074 GCA_041641155.1 Thermoflexus sp. | reverse complement strand
CAACCCTCGCACCCTTCACCCGGGCACAGGTCTGGTTCCTGGGCTTGTGCGATGGAGGTGCCTAAGGCCAGGAGGAGGGCCAGGGTAGCCATCACGGGGATCCACCACCCCCGCCCCATCGGGGCGCTCATTCTCATCGCCATCACCCCCCTCTAAGGTCCAAAGGTCAGCGTCTCCCGCATTTCGTGGGCGGAGAGGTCGATGCGTTCGGGGAAGAACTCGGGGTAACCGAAGGTCCGTGCCAGCTCCGAGCGCCGGGCGCCCGGCACCGTCACCACCCCCCACAGCGACGACCCATCCCCCTCCACCGCGTGAATCGCCCGCGGCGGCGCTTTGTCCTTAAAGCGCCAATGGTACCACCGCTGGACCCCCGGGTGGTAAAGCATGACCTCGATTCGTCGCAGAGTAGACCCACCCTGGAGCCGGACAGGGTAGATGCCTCCAATATGGCCTTCAGGCCCGCCGGCCCATCGGCCCCTCCATTGCACCCAATAGGCCGCCCCGGGGGAGTCCCGATAGACGTAGGCCGCTACCGGGTAATCCGGATCCCCGGTGAAGGCCACCGTGTAAACCGTCAGCACCTCATCGATCCGCCGCCCCGAACGATCGTAAAAAGTGAAATCCCGCGTGGGAATGGCGATTCCCACCAGCCTTCGGGAGACCTCGGGGCCGGGGTCCCAATACCACGGGATCTCGAACATCTTCAGGGCCGCAGGGGGGATATCGGCCTTGGTGTATCGCAGGAAGAGCTCATAGGCCAGATCCCGCCACAGGCCCTCGTAGACGCAAGGGGGCTGGAGGCGGTGGAGGGGCTTGGGCAACTCCAGCGGCCGGCCCGTCTGGGGATCCAAAAACGGCTGCACCGGCACCAGCTGCCACTGCGCCGGGTTCGGCGGACACGCCGGCGCCGGGGTGGACGTCGGCCGGGCGGCCATCGCCGTCCCCGTGGCCAGGACCGCCGTCCAGGTGGGCGGGGGCAGCGTCGGCGCCGGCCGGGGAGCCTGCCCCCCCGGCGCGGTGCCGGAGAGGATGACCCCCGCCAGCAGCATCCCCCCCGCCATCGCCAGGCCCAAAATCACCGCATACGTCGAGGGCCGCAGCCGCCGCCGACCATAATGCTCATACGTGAAATACCCCCACAGCTCGCGCAAGCACAACCAAGCCATCTTTTCCACTCCGTGAGGATGTTCCAGCAGCCATCTGAGGTCGGCACGTCCCCACGGGTCTACTGGCCCTCCTGCGTAATCCCTTCCAGCACGGTCGAGACTCCCTCCACCCGAGCCCGCAGGGTCCCCAGCAGCCCCCGGGTGATCACCACCGCCCGAGCGATGCACCGCGGAGGCCGGGGCTGGCACGCGATCGACTCCAGCGTCGCCCCCGGGATCCGGGCGCCTGTCCAGATCTCCCGCACCCGGGCCTCCATCGCCTCGGGGCGCCCGGCGAGATGCCCATCGGCACCCGGCTCGGAAAGCTGGGCCCCATCCCGTGTCGCCAGGGCCAGCGTCGCCCGCGCCCGCTCGATCCGGATCTGATGGGCCATCAGATCCCGCGCCGCCCCATACAGCGGCGCGAACACGATCGCGATATACAAAGCCAGGAACGGCAACAGGCTCACGGCTCCCACATCCTCCAATCGGACTTCCAACGCTCCACGTAGGTCTCCTGGCGCACCCGCACGTCCCCGCCTAGGGTGGGCATATAGGGGATGAAGAGGGTGGGCCGGGCCCGCACGATGCACACCACCCGTCGGTTCCATCCCCCCTCATGCTGGACGGTCACGTCCACCAGCCGGCGGCCCAGGATCGCCCGCGCCGCCGCCGTCCCCTGGACCGTCCCCTGCCCTGGGTCCGGCGTCTGGGAGGCCTGGGCGGCGCAGGCGAAGGCCGCCCAGGAGGCCAGGCTGGTCGTCCGTCCCCGCTCCACTAGCCCCAGCACCCCCCAGAACATCAGCGCCAAAAGAGGAAGCACCAGGGCCAGCTCCACCAGCGCGTCCCCACGCTCCCCCCGCGCGCGGAGGATCATTTCCCCGATGAATCTTCCGCGGGATAACCGCATCAGCCCTCCTGGGAAGATG
>JBEPYX010000437.1:0-2078 GCA_041641155.1 Thermoflexus sp. | reverse complement strand
GTATGGAGCCGGGTGCGGGCGTCCTCCAGGTTTCCATGATCGCTGGTCACGATCACCGTCGTCCCGGGCGGCCGGGCCTCCAGCAGGGTGTCCAGGAAGCGATCCAGCACCTCCAGGACCGGATCCGGGGGGAGATGGTGGTGGCCGGCCAGATCCGTGAGGAAGCTCTCGAAGAGCACCAGGTCCGCCTCCTCCAGCAACCGGAGGAGGCGCACTGCCGCTTCCTCCGGCGCCACCGGCGGCAGCTCGGGGAAGGGCCGGCCGCGGCGTCGCGCCCAGGCCGGGGCGAACGTGTGGGTGATGTCCCAGAGGAGAGCTCGCCCCGCCCGCAGGTCTTCGAACGTGCGGAACGGGAGGCCCGCCAGCTGGTTCATCCACGTCGTCACCGAGGGCCGAAGCCGTCCCCGGGCCACCCATTCCCAGTAGAACTCCGAGTAGGCGTTGGCGAACGTCGGGCGCCAGCCAGCCCTTCGCGCGCGGGCGAAGAGGCTGTGGTGTTCCAGCAACTGGACGAGCGCGGCGGAGGGGTAGCCGGTCCGGTGGCCCCCGATGAGGGCCGGCGCGTTCAGGCCGGTGAACAGGGCGGTCTGCCCGGTGGCGCTCTGGGGGAGGCCAGGCACCCCCAGCGTGGCATCCAGGGGACGGCAGAGCAGATCCCCCCTCTCTTGCGTGCAACCCTGCACCAGCGGGCCCCCCAGCCGAGCGGACAATCGGGGCAGCCCGGGGAGGAAGAGGGGGTTCCACGGATCCGGCCTCCCTAGCCCGACTCCATCGAGAAACACCAGCACTACGGATCCCATGGGGAACGCTTCCGCGCCCACTCCCTCTCCCGGAAGATGGGCCAACGCTTCAACCCGGACGGGGCGGCTATCCCAGCGCCAGGCCTCGGCCAATTCGGCCAGATGCGCCGCAACGGCTCAGGAGCGCTGCCCGCCGGATGAGAGAGGCGGGCGTGTTGGAGGACCAGGCAACCCGCCGGAATGGGAACAGCGGCCGCCCCCGAGAGGCGATGGGAGGCCGGAGGTCGTGCACTCAAGCCCTCACATCTTGTAGCCGATGCGGCGCAGGAACTCCTTGCGGTGGGCGACGTCGACGTCCGTCTCGATCCCCCGCGTGGCCACGCCGTCCACCACCCCGAGGATCCCCCGCCCCTGATCTGTCTCCACCAGGATGACCTGCATGGGATTGGCGGAGGCGGCGTAGATGTGGCAGACCTCGGGGACCATCTTGATGGCGTTGAGGACGTTGATGGGGTAATAGCCCTTGCCCAGGATCACGATGAAGAAGTGGCCGGCCCCGACCGCGAGGGCGTTCTTCTTCGCCAGCTCCACCAGCTCCGGGTCGGTGCCGCTGGCCCGCACCAGGGCAGGGCCCGAGGACTCGCAGAAGGCCAGGCCGAACTTGATCCCGGGGACCGTGTTCACCAGCGCCTCGTGAATGTCCTCCACGGTCTTGATGAAGTGGCTCTGGCCCAGGATCACGTTCAGCTCGTCGGGCTTCTCGATTCGCACCACCTTGAGCTCCAGCGCCATCGCGCACCTCCTGCGATGAAGGATCGTGGGTCGAAGGGGGCGCCTGAGCGCATATCCTCGGCGGCGCCCATCGCCCTACGGTTGCCCTTGAGCCGGACTGCCCGAGGAGATATCCCCATCATCCCGGTAGATGAGAATCCGATACAGCGGCACCTCGCGGGCGCCGAAGCGGAACTTATAGGGCTCATCCCCCCGCAGGAAATCGAAAACGCGTTTGCCCTGCTCGATGGCCTGGCGGATCAGGTAAGCGAGCAGGACCACCCCAGGGCTGAGGCCGGCGAAACGGGGGTTCAGGCCGGCGTTATATAGCCAAATCCGATCCCGATAGTCGAAATCCAGATAGGCGGCCGCCTTCTCCCCTTCGATCTCGAGGAACGAGAGGCGGGCCCAGCCCTCCTGCAGACCGCGATAGATCACTTGGCGGAAGAAGGCCCGCATGCGATCGCTGAGGAAAGCCGCCTTCTCCGGACTGCTGGCAGCCATCAGGTCCAGAAAGCGCGCGATGGCCTCCTCCGCCTCCGGCCCATCCTGGCGCAGGATATACCA
>JBEPYX010000436.1:0-2079 GCA_041641155.1 Thermoflexus sp. | reverse complement strand
GATGAGAACGCCATCACCAATTTCAATATCTCGGTGGGCATCACCGACGCCTTCATGCGGGCCGTCGAGAACGATGAGGAGTGGGAGCTGCGTTTCCCCGATGTCCTGCACCCGGCGTATCGGGACTTCCGGGGCACTCTGGAGGACGCCGAGCGGGCTGGCATCCCCATCAAGGTCTACAAGCGGGTGCGGGCGCGGGACCTCTTCCGCAAGATCGCGACCCAGGCCCACCACAACGGCGAGCCCGGCGTCCTCTTCCTGGACACCGCCAACCGGTCGAACCCCGTGCCCCATCTGTACACGCTGGAGGCGACGAACCCGTGTGGCGAACAATGGTTGGGGCCGTTTGAGAACTGCTGCCTGGGATCGGTGAACCTGGCGCGCCATGTGAAATACGTGAACGGCCGGGCGGAGGTGGATTGGGAGAAGCTGCAGGAGACGGTGGAGTGGGCCACCCGCTTCCTCGACAACGTGGTGCAGGTGAACCAGTATGTGCCCGCCGTCCCACAGCTGAAGGAGGCCGCCCACCGGACCCGGCGCATCGGCCTGGGCTTTATGGGGTTGGCGGATTTGATGTATCACCTACGGATCCGCTACGGCTCGGAGGAGGGGCAGGAGTTCGCCGCCCAGATCGCTGAGTTCATCCGCTACCACGCCATGCGCACCAGCATCGAGCTGGCGAAAGAGCGCGGGCCTTTCCCTGCGATCCGGGGGAGCATCTACGACCCCGAGGACCTGAAGTGGGAGCCGCCCCAGCCGCTGAAACCTTACACCCGCGACTGGGGCCGGCCGCCGCTGGACTGGGGCGCCATCGTCGAGGGGATCCGCCGTTACGGCATCCGCAATGCCGCCCAGACCACGGTCGCCCCCACCGGGACCCTGTCCACGGTCGCCGGCTGCGAGGGCTACGGCTGCGAGCCGGTCTTCGCCCTCGCCTACATCCGCTACGTCCAGGAGGCGGAGGGTCGCCTGGAGCTGCGCTACGTCAGCCCCCTCTTCATGCGCGCCCTCAAGGAGGCCGGCCTCGACGAGGAGGCCCGAGGCCGGATCATCGAGGAGGTCCTGCGCAAAGGCACCTGCCAGCACATCCAGGAGCTGCCCGACTGGATCCGCCACACCTTTGTGGTCGCGCAGGACCTGACCCCGGAGGAGCACGTCTGGATGCAGGCGAGCATCCAGGCGTTTATCGACAACAGCATCAGCAAGTGTGTGACCGGCGACACGCTCGTCCTAACCGAGAACGGCTTGATCCCCATCGCCCGCTTATCCAGCATGCGCTTGCCGGATCAATTTGAGCCGATCCGGATTCGGGTGGTTTCCCCGCAAGGGCTCGAGGCGGCCGACCTCTTCTATTACGGCGGCAAGCGGGAGACCCGACGGATCTACCTCCGTTACGGCTTTGAGATCGAGGGGACGCCCAACCACGCCGTCCAGGTGCTCGGCGAGGACGGGCGGATCCGCTTCGTCCGGCTGGAGGACCTGAGGCCCGGCGATCGGGTCGTTCTCTATATGAACCAGCAACGGTTCGGGCCGCCCGGGCAGCCGTTGCCCCCTGGCCCGGGATCGTGTGTCGAGGGCATCCGCTTCCCGGAGCATATGTCTGTGGATCTGGCTTATCTCTTGGGCTGCCTCATATCGGGGGGGCGCATCACGGCCGACGGCGTGTCCATCCGCTGCCCCGACCGGGGGCTGCTCCAGCGCCTGGAGCGGATCTTCGAGGATCTATTCGGCTTGCGCGCGCCCGTCGTGCAAGATCGTCGTCAGGGTACGGTTTACACCCTGCACGTTCCCTCGGGGCCGCTCCGGGAGTGGCTGATCCATTCCATCGGGATGCGGCCTGAGCCACAGGATCAGGTGATCCCCGAGCCTATCCTGCGGGCCGATCGGGAGGAGGTCATCGCCTTCCTCCAAGGCCTGTTCATGGGCGCCTCCATGGCCGAGGATGACCGGTTTGTCATCGCCTCAGCCAGCCGCACGTTGATCCGCCAGCTGCAGGTCCTCCTCCTGAACATGGGGGTCTTCTCCGGTGTGGAGCGCAGCGGAGCCCACGCATGGGCGCTCACGATCAGCGGCGAGGGA
>JBEPYX010000435.1:1786-2080 GCA_041641155.1 Thermoflexus sp. | reverse complement strand
CCAGGGCGGTGACGAGGTTCAGCAAGATGCTCAGATGGGCCAGCATCGCCCATTGCCGTTCCTCCCCAGCGGGTCCGGATTCTGGAGTGGGAGAGGGTTGGGATGGGTTCATCCCCACCTCCGTCCATCGCGTGGGGTCATCGGGCACATCGTTCCAATGCCGGTGAGGTTCGCTGAATGGCTTCTGGCCTCCCTCTAGCGCTTAATAGGCAGCATAGCACAGGGAGGTAAGCTGTCAAGCGACGACATCGCCCCGGGGTGGAGGAGGGCAATGACAGGTTTGGGGGAGGCGGG
>JBEPYX010000435.1:0-1776 GCA_041641155.1 Thermoflexus sp. | reverse complement strand
ATTGCCTTGTATTTGGCGCCTCACCCATAGCCCGGTGAGCTGCTTATACAGCCTCGCTGGTTGTGGTGCTGGTTACACCGGTGATCGGTTTGGCGCCCAAGTGTATCCGTGGGTGAACATGTTGCGGCTGAACTTGGCCCTCGATGCGGTCGCGCGGCGGCAGGGATTCACATCTTGGGTCGGCCAAACCGGCGAGCCCCCGAGCCTCTCGTTGACGTCCATTCGGGGGCTCTTTACAATTGGGACCGAGCTTTCGCGGGGGCTTGGGGGATGCAGCAGCTGGAAGGCCCGATCGTGGGGCAAGGGCGTCGGATCTGGCGGCTCGCTCCGCCGGCGCCGGACGCGGTTCGGGCCGCCCTCGCCCGGTGGCCGGCCCTGCTCCAGGACCTCCTCTACCATCGGGGGATCACCTCACCAGCGGCGGCCGAGGAGTTCCTCGCCCGCACTTGGTCCGCCGGGGATCCCTTCCAGTTGAAGGGCATGGTGGAAGCCTTGGAGCGTCTGGAGCGGGCGATCGCAGCTGGGGAGCCCATCGCGGTCTACGGCGATTACGATGTGGACGGCGTCGCCGCCACCGCGATGCTGGTCCACGCCCTCCAGCGCCTCGGCGCATCGGTTCGACCCTACATCCCGCACCGGGAGAGCGAGGGGTATGGCCTGAACGGCGAGGCGCTGCGCGCCCTCGCGGAGGCGGGGATCCGGCTGGTGATCACCGTGGATTGCGGCGCGCGGGCGGTGGCGGAGGCGGCCCTGGCGCGCTCCCTGGGCCTGGATCTGATCGTGACCGATCATCACCTGCCGGGGGAGATCCTCCCCGATGCGATCCTCATCAACCCCAAGCAGCCGGGCTGCCCCTATCCGTTTCGGGATCTCGCGGGGGTCGGCGTTGCATACAAGCTGGTCCAGGCGCTCCACGCCCTCCATCCGCATGCCCCGTTCGACCCCGAGGATTACCTGGACCTGGTGGCCTTGGGGACGGTGACGGATCTGGTGCCGCTGCTGGGGGAGAACCGCGCGCTGGTGGCCCGCGGCCTGGAGCGGCTGCGGGCGGCCGGCCGCCTGGGGGTGCAAGCCCTCTGCCAGGTCGCCGGCTTGGAGCCTTCCCAGGTGGATCCCTGGGCCATCTCGTTCATCTTGGCGCCGCGCCTGAACGCCGCGGGGCGCCTGGAGCACGCCCTCGCGGCCTATCGCCTGCTGATCACGGAAGATCCCGAGGAGGCGCGGGCGCTGGCGGAGGACCTGGACCGGCGGAACCGGGAGCGCCAGGTGCTGACCCAAGAGACCGAGGAGGCCGCGCGGGCGCTGGCCATCCCCGACGATCAGGTCCCGTGGTTGCTCTTCGCCGCCTCGGAGGATTTCCGGCCCGGGGTGGTAGGGCTGGCGGCCGGCCGGCTGGCCGAGGCGTTCTACCGGCCGGCGGTGGTGATCAGCCTGATGGGCGATGAAGGGCGGGGCTCCGCCCGCAGCATCCCCGAGTTCCATATCACCCAGGCCCTGGATGCCTGCGCTGATCTGCTGGTGCGCCACGGCGGGCACGCGGCCGCCGCCGGGTTCGTGGTGCGGCGCGAGAACCTCCCGCGCCTGCGGGAGCGCTTGCAGGAGCTGGCCGCCCGCGCCCTCGGGGCCCGCGCGCTTCAGCCCGCCACAGTGGTGGAGGCCGTGGTGCCGCTCCCCGACGTGACCTGGCGCCTCCACCAATGGATCGCCCGGCTGGAGCCCTACGGCTACGGCAACCCCGCCCCCCGCTTCCTCAGCCGCGGGGTCGTCGTCCGCTCG
>JBEPYX010000434.1:0-2084 GCA_041641155.1 Thermoflexus sp. | reverse complement strand
GATAGGTTTCGTGGAATCCATTGAACCCGAGGCGGACCTCGCTTACGAGCGGATGCGCTTCCGTTCCACGTTCCCCGGTCTCACCGTCCTCCCGGGCGGGTTGATCGTATGGCTGGAGGGCGCGCAGGACCGGGCGGTGGCGCGCGCTCATGTGTTCTCCCGTTCGGTCGTGGCGCCCACCTTCTGCATCGAGCCCGCGGAGCCCGGCCGCTGGCATCAAGGGCAGCCATGGCGCTTCGGGATGCTGCCGCCCGGGCTCCGATCCCATGCCGTGGCTGTGCAGGGGCCTGTTCGGGCGGATGGCCTGTGGGGGAGCCTTTGGGCGTTCGCGCAGCGCGCCGGGGTCCAGGCGCCCCCCCTGGTCCCTGCGCCGTCGCTCCGGGCGCTGATGGATGCGGACCACGTCCGCTTCTCCATGCCGGATTTCCGAGCTCCGGAGACCTGGCCGGATCAGCGGGGGGTGCTGGTGCTCATCAACGGGCGGCCGATCGGCCTGGAGATCGCGCCATCCGCCTGGCAGTTCCGGTTCTGGTGGAACGCCGGCGGTCTGAACGAAGCGTATGCGGTGGAGGCCGCGCGCTGGCTGGTGCGCCCGCCCGTCCTTCCTTCCCCCGGTTGCCCGCTGGAGGAGATCGTGGCGCGGTGGCCGTTGCGCTGGCGCCCTCGGGACACGGGTAGGGGTCCGGAGGGAACGTGGGCGATCGAGGCGGTCGAGTGGGGACCGTTGCGCGGCGAAGCGGTATGGGTGAACGGGGAGCTTGCTTATGCCAGCCTGGTCGCCGGATCGGAATGAGCCTGGCGGGAGGCGGCAAGGCCTCTCCCGGCCGCTTCCCTCCTCGCGGCCGTCCGGCGGGGAAGCGGAGCGCCCGGCGACCGGGAATGGGCCGGGCGGGATTCGAACCCGCACGGGTTGCCCCACGTGGTCCTAAGCCACGCGCGTCTGCCGGTTCCGCCACCGGCCCATCTATTTTAATTTTAGCATCCGATCGCCGGGCTCGACCACCGGGGCGCCCGCTGTTCGAAGGGGGGCGCTCCCAGGCGGACCCATCGGCTTGCCTTTGAAAGGATAATCGGCGCGTTAGGGGATGCGCCTCCCGAAAACGACAAAACGATTGTGGATTTGTTCTCCGGGGGGTTGGGGGATAGAATCGTGGGAGGCTTGGAGAGGCCATATCCGTCCGTCCGTCGGAGGGAAGCCGAGTGCCTGTGGTCCTCCTGCTGGACATCGACGATGTGCTGGTCCTCCCTGTCGGATACAAGCGCGGCATCCCCGCCACGTTGGGGACGTTCGTCCAGCAATGGGGCTGGGAGATCCCGCTGCCCACCGAGTCCGATATCGAATGGTTCGAGGTCGCGGGGGTGACCAGTGAGTGGGACTCCACAGCCATCTGCCTGGCCGGGCTGTTGCTGGAAGCGGCGCGCCTCGACGATCAGTGGATCGTCCCCCGTTTTGAGGAGGCGATGGCCCGCCTGGCGGAGCGCGCGCTGGATGGCGCCCGGATCCGCCCAGACTATGTCGCGTGGGTGAGGGCCGCTGGGGAGGCCGCGCGGCTGGGCGAACGCCCTTCCCAAGCTGCGTTGCGGCTTTGGCGTCGGGAGGTGCTGCCCCAGCGCCCCCGCCCGGAGGCGCTGGAGGTTTTGCTGGAGGTCTTGTTGCGCGACACCCAAAGCCTGTCCTGCCCCACTACTGCTGTCTTTCAGACATGGATGGTTGGGAGCCGCGCGTATGCCGAGGCCTACGGCCGGCCCGCCCCCCTGGAGGTTCCGCGGGGGCTGTTGGAGCAGGATCAGCCATTGCTGGCTCGGGAAGGGGCCCAAGCCCTCCTGGGGGTTTGGTATGAGGGACGTCTGGCCCCGGCTTTCTACACCTCGCGGCCCTCCCGCCCCCCGCTGAAAGAGCGGCCGCCGTTTCCGGTTTATTCCCCGGAGGCGGAGATGGCCGCCCGGCTGGTGCGGCTGGAGGACTGGACGCCGGTCGGCCTCGGCCGCCTGTTCTGGCTGGCGGAACGGATTGGCCTGCGGGAGAACCCGACTAAGCCCCATTTGATCCACGGGATGGCCGCCTTTGCGGCGGCGATCGCCTC
>JBEPYX010000433.1:0-2093 GCA_041641155.1 Thermoflexus sp. | reverse complement strand
AGGGCACCCTGGCCCGGCTGACCAGCAGCGAGCCCGAGGAAGCCCAGTGGTATGCCAAGGACGCCACCGCCCGCCTGGCCGACGCCGCCCAGGTCGGCCTACTATACCGGCTGGCCGAGACGGCGGGGGAACGCTACGCGCGCCTGGCCGCGCTCTACGCCCGGCGGTTTCTGTTGGGCGAGGAGTATCCAGCCTGGGCGCTGAGGGAGCCCGCAGTCTGGTCCGCGTAGGGGATCCCAGAGAGCTCGGGACGACGGAACGGGCAGTTTTCTCATTTATCGTGTATGCCCCCAGTCTGGCCTCTGGGTGGAAAGGGGTTGGGATTTGACGGAGGGCAAACCCTCCCCCTAAAATGATGTAACGAGATCGGGTTCGGAACGGTGCGAGCTTGCCTCACGGACGGCAGAGGGAACGGACGGGATGCGGTATTACATCCATACCTTCGGCTGCCAGATGAACGTGGCCGACAGCGAGCGGCTGGCCTCGGCCCTGGAGAAGCTCGGCTACCGGATGGCGGAGCGGCCCGAACAGGCCGATGTGCTGGTCGTCAACACCTGCGTGGTCCGCCAGTCGGCCGAGGAGAAAGCCTACAGCTGGCTCCACATGGTCCGCCCCCTGAAGGAGCGGCGGCCCGACCGGGTGGTGGCGGTGATGGGCTGCCTGGTGGGGGTCAAGGGGAACGAGGGGCTGCGCCGGGCTTTCCCCTGGGTGGACGTGTTCATGCCCCCGGCGGACCCCCGGCCGCTGGTGGACTTCCTGGCCCGGCGGATGGATGAGGGACGTGCTGTCACGGACCTGGAGCGGATGATCCGTTACGCCCTCCAGGACGAGGAGCTGGTGCTGCCACCCTCCGAGCGAGGGCGGAAGGTGACGGCCTACGTGCCGGTGGTGCACGGCTGCTCCTTCGGCTGCACCTTCTGCATCATCCCCTACCGCCGCGGCCCGGAGCGGAGCCGGCCGGTAGGCCAGATCGTAGCTGAGGTCCGTGCCCTGGCAGAGCAGGGAGTGAAAGAGGTCACCCTCCTAGGCCAGATCGTGGACCGCTACGGCAAGGACATTCCCGACGGGCCCGACCTGGCGGACCTGTTGCGGGCCGTCCATTCGGTGGAGGGGATCGCGCGCATCCGCTTCCTGACCTCCCACCCCAGCTTCATGACCGACCGGATCATCGAGGCGGTGGCCGAGCTGCCCAAGGTCTGCGAACACATCGAGATCCCGGTCCAGGCGGGCAACGACGAGGTGCTGGCCCGTATGCGCCGGGGCTACACGGTTTCCGACTACAAGCGGATCGTGGAGAAGATCCGCACACGCATCCCCAACGTCTCCATCGCCACCGACATCATCGTCGGCTTCTGCGGCGAGACCGAGGAGCAGTTCATGGACACCTACCGGCTGGTGGAGGAGCTGGAGTTCGACGTGGTCCACATCGCGAAATACTCCCCACGGCCGGGGACAGTGGCCTGGCGCACGATGGCCGACGATGTGCCGCCCGAGGAGAAGGAGCGCCGCTTCCGCATGCTGGAGGAGCTCTACGAGCGGATCTCCCGCCGCAAGAACGAGGCCCTCATCGGGCAGACGGTGGAGATCCTGGTGGAGGACCGTAATGAGAAGGGGAAGTGGTTCGGGCGGACCCGCAACAACAAGTTGGTGTTCTTCGAGGACGGGGATCGCGACTGGCGCGGTCAGCTGGTCCCGATCCGCATCACCTCGGCCGGCGCCTGGTCCCTCCAGGGGGTTCCCCTCCATGTGGACGGGCGGGCGTGAGACCCGCGCTGCACCCAGATCGCCTTGGTTCTATCCTCTGCGGATCCCCGGCCGGGTCGGGTGTGGAGGACGCCCCATCCGGCTGGAATGTTTTCCAGAACGAGATCCACCGCTGCCCTTAGCGCCTACGCCTCCCCGGCGATCTCCTCCGGCTCACCGTAGATCTCCCATCCCATCCGGCGGGCCATCTCCTCCACCCCCGGCTCATACCAGGGGGTCACCAGGATCCGTCGGCTCACCTGCCGGCCGGTCTGGCGCTCGTAGAACCTCACCTTCCGCTCCAGGGTGGGGAGCGCATCTCGGCTGACCGATGTCCGCAGCTCCACCAC
>JBEPYX010000432.1:0-2098 GCA_041641155.1 Thermoflexus sp. | reverse complement strand
AGGCCTTGCTGCGAACACCAGGAAGCCGTCTGCTCCTGGCGGGGCGCGTCCCCTCGTGGGCCTGGGCGGCCCTGGAGCGCCACGCTCAAGTCTGGACCCGGGTGTTCAGCGAGGAGCGGGGGATGCAAGCCAGCGCCCGGATGCAGCGGGGGGAAGTGCGGTCGTTGGTGTATGCCTATCTGCAAGCTGTGGGGCCTCGGCGCTTCTTCGAAGCGCTGGCGGAGCTGGCGGATGGGGCGTTGCTGGACATTCGCGTCTGGATGGCCGCCGCCGGCCGCTGGCCCCAGCCGGCGGACCGCTATGCGGCGGACCTCCTCGCGGCCACGGAGATCCAGGATCCAGTGGTCCGGGGGTGGATCGAGGCGGCGGCCCAGGCCCCCTTGACCGTCCTGGTCGGCGGCCATACCCTGGTCAGCGCCGGCCTCGTGGCGCTGCTGGAGGCCGCCCTGGGGGTCCCCCGTCTTCCCCTGTGAGCGGGGACCGCTTCCCGTCCGGAGGATCCCCAGGTGGGGCCAGGGAAGTAAAATACAGGAGGGGAACGGTGACCGGACGGCGGTGGATCCTGTGGAGCCTGTTCGTGGCTGTTCTGGGCCTGGGGGCGGTATGGGGGGGCCTTCACCAGCTTCCGCCCCGCTATGTCGCCCGGCTCGTCCCGGAGCCCCTCCAGCCCTGGTTCTGGCCCGCGCATCCGGCAGTGGTTCCGACCCCGGTGGCCACCGTGCCCCCGGAGCGGTTGGCCGCCCTGCTGACCCCGGCGCCCCCCCGCTCCACACCGACGCCGGTCCCGACCCCCACGCCGACCGGGGCGCCTTCCCCAACGCCGGCGCCCACCCGTCCGGCTCCGACCCCGACGGTCACCCGGCCGGTTTTCCCCGGCCCCACTCAGGCGGCCCGCAACACCCCGGCGGCGCTGGAGCGGGCGGACGTCCTGCTGTATGGGGTGCGCCACGCCTTCCAGACCTGGAACAACTGCGGGCCGGCCACCCTGGCGATGGCGCTGAGCTTCTATGGATGGCGGGGCACTCAGCGGGACGCCGCGGCGGTCCTCAAGCCGAATCCCGAGGACAAGAACGTCTCGCCGGAGGAGATGGCCGCCTTCGCCCGAAGCGTGGGGTTGGGGGCGCGGGTTCGGGTGAACGGAGACCTGGAGTTGCTCAAGCGGCTGCTCCGGGCTGGCCTGCCGATCATCATCGAGACCGGCTTCGAACCGGACCCCAAGCAGGGGTGGATGGGGCATTACAAGCTGTTGATCGGCTACAGCGATCGGGCCGGCCAGTTCATCATCATGGATTCTTACATGGGGCCCAACCAGGGCGTTCCCTACGCGGAGGTGGACCGCTACTGGCGGCACTTTAACCGAGCGTATATCGTGATCTACCGTCCGGAGGAGGAGGGCCGCGTGCGGGATCTGGTCGGCCCGGCCTGGGACGACAACGCCCGGATGTGGGCGGAGGCGCTGGCTCGCGCCCAGGCGGAGCTGGCCGCCAACCCCCAGGACGCTTTCGCCTGGTTCAACGCTGGCGCGGCGCTGCTCCGTTTGGGGCGGCCGGAGGACGCAGTGGTGGCCTTCGATCAGGCGCGGGCCCTGGGTTTGCCGTGGCGGATCCTGTGGTATCGCTTCGAGCCCTTCGAGGCGTATCTGGCGGTCGGCCGCTACGCGGATGTGGTGGCCCTGGCCGACGCGAACCTGCGGGTCACCCCTTACGTCGAGGAATGGTATGACTACAAGGGTCAGGCGCTGCTGGCGCTGGGGGATCGGGAGCGAGCGCGGGCGCTCTTCCAACAGGCGCTGCGCTTGAACCCCAACTTCCAGGCCGCCCGCGCCCATCTCAACGCCATGTCCCCCTGAGCGGCCGGGCTGCCCTCCTTCGCCACCGTTAGGGGATCTCCGTCATTCCCTGCATCCAGGATCCCAGCCGGATCAACCAGCGGCCGACCTGAAATCGGAGCCCCTTTTCAGGTGCCGCCGATGCGGCGAGCTGGCGCAGCGCCTCCAGCCGGCTCTCCGCCATGCGGTCCTCGCGATACAGCCACGCCCAGGATTCAGGATCCATAAACATGATTGGCCTCCGAGACCAATGCGTGGGGAAAACAACCC
>JBEPYX010000431.1:0-2103 GCA_041641155.1 Thermoflexus sp. | reverse complement strand
GGACCACCTCCCACGGCCTCTCCACGCGGATGGTGGGCGCGGTGATCATGGCGCATGGGGACGACCGCGGGTTAATCCTCCCGCCCCGCCTGGCACCGATCCAGGTGATCGTGGTGCCGATCTGGAAGGGCGAGGAGGAGCGCACCCGCGTGCTGGAGGTCTGCGAGGCGGTACAGCGGATGCTGGCGCCGGAGATCCGGGTGGAGGTGGACGCGCGGGAGGAATACACGCCGGGCTGGAAGTTCAATGAATGGGAGCTGCGAGGGGTGCCGCTGCGCATCGAGATCGGCCCCCAGGACGTGGCGGAGCGCCAGGTGGTGCTGGCCCGCCGGGACCAGCCCGGCGCGCCCGGAAAACGGGCAGTCCCCATGGACGGGCTCCTGGGCGCGGTCCAGGAAACCCTGAGCGCCATCCAGGCGGACCTCTACCAGCGCGCGCTGGCCTTTCATAAGGCCCATACCCATTACCCGGAGACCTACGAACAGCTCCGGGAGGCAGTGGCGGACGGGTTCGCCTGGGCGTGGTGGTGCGGGAGCCCAGAGTGCGAGGGGAAAATCAAGGCGGACACCACGGCGACCAACCGATGCATCCCCCTAGAACAGCCCGGGGGCCAGGGCCGATGCATTGTCTGCGGCCAGCCTGCCACTGAGATGGCCGTGTTCGCCCGCGCTTACTGAAGGGCAGAGGAACCTTCAACGCCTCCGCATCCCGAATCGCGTGGAGGACGAGATGGACTTCGTGATCGTCGGATCGGCGGCCACGCCGGGGCTTCGGTGGTTCCAACAGGGGCTGTGGCAGGCCCTGCGGGCCCACGGACACACCTTCCTGGAGGAGCCAACCCGGGAGATCCGCCTGGTCCTCAACTTCACCGACCCGGCCCGCCCCCGTCCCTTCCGCCGCAAATCCCAGGGCACCTTCGTCGCCTCGATCGTGGAGCTGCCGGAGCCGCCTGTCGATTTCCTGAAGGCGTGCTACCCCATCCTGGTCCGCGCCCTCTCCAACCTCCTTATCGTCTTGATCCCCGGGGCCCGGGCCGTATCCCCCAATGGGGTCCGATGGGAAGCGCACTTCATCACCCTGGAGCTGGGCCATTACGTGGAGGCTTGTCGGGAGGATGAGTGGGATTTCTTCGAGCGGGTCTACCGCCGGCTGGCCCCGCTGGCCCAGGCCCGCCTGGTGATCAACAACGAGTTCCATCCGGATCTGCCCCCGGAGCTTTGGGACGGGAACGAGCGGACCGAGAAGCTGAAGGAAGCCGGACGCTTCCTCGCCTCCCTGAACCTGCTGCCGGCGCCGTTCCCCCTCGAGGAGATCCTCCCGCCCCGGGATTTCCAGCATGTCAAGCGGCTGTATGGCCTGGGCGGCTTAAGCTACGGCAACCTCAGCGTACGGGAGGATGCGGAACGGTTCTGGATGAGCGCCAGCGGGGTCGACAAGGGGAACCTGCAGGTGATCGGCCGCGACATCCTCCTGGTGAAAGGCTACGATGCGAAGCGCAACGTGATCCTCCTCAGCGTCCCGCCCCATATCGAGCCCCGTCGCGTCTCTGTGGACGCCATTGAGCATTGGATGATCTATCGGGAGCATCCCCAGGTGGGGGCGATCATCCACGTCCACGCGTGGATGGAAGGCATCCCGGTGACCACTGTGAATTACCCTTGCGGGACGTGGGAGTTAGCCGCCGAGGTGGCTGACCTGGTGCGCCGGGCCCCCGATCCGGCGCAGGCGGTGATCGGGCTGCGCAACCACGGGATCACGGTGACCGGCCGCACCCTCGATGATATCATGGAACGCCTCCGAGGCCGCGTGATCCCTCAAGTGCCGATGGAATGAGCCGTCTCCGAAGCCTTTTAGGGAACCGGCGGGGGGTGACTATTGAAGGGGATCCCCGCCTTTTTCATCATCGGCGCCCTCCTTCTCGCCCTGGGGGTCCCGGGCCGAGGACTCCCCCAGGGGCCGAGGGAGCGATTTTTCCCCGAGACCGGTCACACGGTCCGCGAGCCCTTCTTAGGGTTCTTCGAGGCCCACGGCGGCGTGGATTTCTTCGGATATCCGATCACCCCTGCGGTATCCGATCCCCCCTATTCGGTGCAGTGCTTCCAG
>JBEPYX010000430.1:0-2107 GCA_041641155.1 Thermoflexus sp. | reverse complement strand
TGAAGGCGTGTCCGGAGGTGGTGAGGATCTTCGCTGCCACGGCGAACCCCCTCGCGGTGGTGGTGGCCGAGGAGGGGGAGCGGCGGGCGGTCCTGGGCGTGATGGACGGGTTCGGACCGGTCGGGGTAGAGGAGGAGGCCGAGGTGGCGTGGCGCAAGGACCTCTTGCGGAGGTTCGGCTACAAGCTGTAGGGGATGCCACCGGTGGAGGTCATCGACGCCCACGTCCACCTCGTGACGCCCGGGATGGTGGAGCGGACAATGCGCCCTGTAACCCCGATCCGGGCGCGGGCCCTGGAGGCGGCGACTGAAGCCCGCCGGCGTCGGTTGCGGGATTTGCCGGGGCAGACGCTGGAGGAGATCGCGGCTTGGTGGGAGCGGCAGCTGGACGCCCACGGGGTCGCCGCCGCCTTCTTCATCGCCGTGGGGGAAGCGAACGAGGAGCTGGCGGAGTTCTGCGCCCTGAACCCCAGCCGTTTCTTCGGCTGGGGGAGCCTGCGAGACCCTTTGCACCCCGACGCGGCGCGCACCGTGGCCCGGTTCCCCGAGTGGGGGCTGCGGGGCCTGAAGCTTTATCCGCCCACCCAACGGTTCTCGGCCAGCGACCGGGCCATCTTCCCCGTGTACGAGAAGGCCGCGGAGCTGGGGATCCCGGTGCTGTTCCACTTTGGCATCACGGTGGCGCCTGTGTACGACCTCATGTACGCCAACCCGCTTCATCTCTCGGCGGCGCTCAAGCAGTTCCCGGAGGTCACGTTCGGGATCGCGCACTTCGGGGCGGGATTCCTGCGGGAAACCTTGCTCCTCGCCTACCACACGGAGAACCTGTTCGTGGACACCTCCGGCACGAACAACTGGCGTCAGTACTGCCCGGGGAACCCCTCCCTCGAGTCGGTGTTCGCGGATGCCCTGCGGGTCTTCGGGCCGCACCGGGTGGTGTTTGGAACGGACACCGCCGTCGGTCCCTACCGGGGGCAGATCCTCCAGGAGCAACTGGAGATCCTGGAGCGCCTGGGGCTTTCAGAAGAGGAGCGGGCACTGGTGATGGGCAAGAACGCCCGACGGCTATTCCGGCTGGAAGCGCGCGCGGCTGCGGGGCGGTGAGGGAGCCGAGGACCTCGGGGTCCGGTACGGCGATCGTACACCCGTCTCAACGGCAGGGACTTCACCGGATCGCTAGGGGGCCATCAGGTACTGCAGACTGAAGGGCTGGTCTACGGAGGGTACCTCGCCCCCGGGCCAGGGGAGCCGCAAGCTCGCCAGCGCCTCGAGCCATCCCCCGCCGGTGTACTCGACCAACCGGGCCCGCGGGAGGCGGGCGAGCTCCTGGGCGAGGGCGACCGCATCGTTCAGCGAACCCAGGGCGTCCACCAAGCCGAGGCGGTGCGCCTGAGTACCGGTGTAGATGCGGCCGTCCGCGAGTTGGAGGACCCGGGCGCGGTCCATGCGCCGGCCCTGGGCCACGACCCCCACGAAGCGCTCGTAGGCCTCGCGGACCAGCGCGCGGAAGATGGCTTCTTCCTCCGGCGTCACGGGCCGGTCGGGGTTACCCATGTCTTTGAACCGCCCGCTCTTGAACACGACGGTGCGCACGCCGATGCGCCGGTTGAACTCCTGCAGGTTGGGTAGCGCCACGAGGACGCCGATGCTACCCGTAAGGGTGGAGGGGTCGGCCACGATGCGGTCCGCGGCCGTAGCGACGTAGTAACCGCCGGAAGCCGCCACCTCGGTCATGAGCGCGACCACGGGCTTGCCCGCCCGGCGGAGCCGCAGGACCTCCCCGTGGATGCGGGCGCTGCCCACCACAGAACCCCCTGGCGTGTTCAGTTCCAGGATGACCGCCTTTACGGCCACGTCCCGCCGGGCCCGCTCCAGCAGCTCGACGACGCGCCGCGCCGAGACCGCCGGCCCGAAGGGCAGTAGCCCCCCACCTTCCTGGCTGATGGGGCCCAGGAGGCGGACGAGCGCGATCTTGTCCGGGCCTTCACCAGTGACCCAGCGCTCGCCGCGGGCTGTCGGGGCGGGGATCCGGGACCCGAGCGCGAAGCCCACGGCGGCGCCCACCGCACCCGCAGCGACGAGCGCCACGATCGCCAGGCTGACGCCCG
>JBEPYX010000429.1:0-2114 GCA_041641155.1 Thermoflexus sp. | reverse complement strand
GATCCCCAGGCCCACGAGGATGAAGGCCCAGTCCCCCAGCCGCAACGCCCGCAGGAGGATCGGCCGCGGCCCGAAAAGGGCTTCCCAAAGGGGGCGGAGGATCGGCCCCAGCGGATACAGCCAGCCCTGCCAGGCGTAGAGGCTGCTTTCCAGAGTGAAGATGGGCGCCGCCAGCACGCCCGGATCGCCCCGTGGGCGGGTCTGCCAGAAGAGCACATAGCCTATCCCCACGGCGAAGCCGGCGAGAAGGAGCGGACGGAGACCCTGGAACCGAGCGGGGCACCATCGCTCGAGGAGGAGCAACAGGGCTGGCCAGACGATGCCGGTCTCGTGGGAAAGCACGGCCGCGAGGTACGCTCCCAGGGCGAGGAGGGAGCGCCTAGGCCCGGGAGGGTGGCCCGGCCGGAGGGCGAGGGCCGTGGCGCTCAGCATCCCCAGCAGCGCCAAGCTGTGCACTGATCCCATCAGGAAGGCGATAGCTTCATGGGCGAAGGGGAGGAATCCAAAGAGAGCGGTGGCGCTCCACGCCATCGCCTGCGAGATGCCGAGCCGCCGCAGGATCTGATAGAGCCAAGCTACGTTGAGCAGATGGACACCCAACGTGAGAAAGTGGAAGATCGCCCCATGAAACCCGAAGACGCGCCCGACCAGCCAGAAGAGGGACATAGAAAGCGGGCGGTAATGCAGCAGCCCCTCCGCGCCGCGGAAAAGGGAGAGGGGATCTCGCGGGGCGATGACGGTTAGGAGCAGGTCATCCGAGAAGAAGCCGACATGGAGGACCGGCACATACAGGGCAAAAAGGAAAACGAAGAGAAGGCCCCCGATGCCGAAGGAGCGCAGGCGAAAGGGGGAGCAGCTTTTCTCTCTTTGAGGCGGGGTCACAGCCGGCATAAGGGCGTGGCTTCGGGCGTGGGCTCAGGGAAGCCGGGCCCGCAAGGCCCAGAGGGGCGGGCCGAACAGGGCCAGGCCGACGAGGGCGGCCGCGATGGCGCATAGCAAGACCATCCCGGCGGAGACATCCTTGGCGACGCGGGCCAGCGGGTGGACGGAGGGGCTGGCCAGGTCCACAATCGCCTCCAGGGCGGTGTTGAGCAGTTCCGCTGCCCACACCATGGCGATGGTGAGCAGCAGCACGGCCCAGCGGAGGGGATCAAATCCGAGCAGCCCCGCTAAGGCGATCACCAGGGCGGTGATCGCTCCGTGGATCCGCAGGTTCCGCTGGGTCCGCCAGGCATAGCGCAGCCCCGCCCAGGCGAAGCCGAAGCTCTCCCACAGCGTGCGCGCGCGCACAGGCCCTCGCCTCCTCAACGCGCCTGGCGGATCTCCTCCACCGCTTGGGGGTTCTCCAGGGCCGAGAGGTCCCCGGGGTCGCGCCCCAGGTAGACCGCGCGGATCACCCGGCGCATCAGCTTGGCGTTGCGGGTTTTGGGGATGTCCCGGACGAAGCGGACCTCTTTGGGGGCCAGCGCCCGCCCCATCCGGTGAGCCACGTGCTCGATCAACGCCGCCCGCAGGGCCTCGTCCGGCTCGTAGCCCGGGCGCAGCACCACGAAGGCCACCGGGACCTCCCCCTTGATCTCGTCCGGGACGCCGATCACCGCTGCCTCGGCGACGGCCGGGTGTTCCACCAGGACGGATTCCATCTCCGCTGGGCCCAACCGCTTGCCGCCCACCTTCAAGGTGTCATCCGCCCGCCCTAGGATGTACCAGAAACCGTCCTCGTCCACGTAGACCAGGTCCCCGTGGTCCCAGAGCCCCTCCCAGCGCGACCAGTAGGTCTCCAAGTAGCGCGCGGGATCCCGCCAGAAGCCCCGCGTCATGCCAGGGTTGAGGTTGCGGATCACCAGGAAACCCACCTCCCCCCGCACCGGCTTCCCCGTTTCGTCCACGCAATCCGCCTGGACGCCGGGGACCACGGTGTTGAAGGAGCAGGGCTTCAGGGGGCGGGTGACGGTGCAGCCCAGGATCCCCCCGAAGATCTCCGTGCCCCCGGAGTAGTTGATGATCGGACACCGCCCCTTGCCCACGTGTTGGAACGTCCACAGCCACGGCTCCGGGTTCCACGGCTCGCCGGTGGAGCCCAGCAACCGGAGGGAGGGCATGGGATGGCGGTC
>JBEPYX010000428.1:998-2116 GCA_041641155.1 Thermoflexus sp. | reverse complement strand
CCCGCCACTACACGCTGGAGCTCTCCGAAGCCGAGGCCCAGGCCCTGGCCCGCGAGACCGAAGGCTGGATCACCGCCATCCTGCTGCTGGCCCAGCACCTCGGGGAGCCAGGCGCCCGGCCGAGCCTGCGGCCCGGGGAGCCGGGTGCCCTCTACCGTTATCTGGAGGAGGAGATCTTGGCCCGCCAGCCGCCGGAGCTTCAGGAGTTCCTCCTCGAGACCGCGATCCTCCCCGTCTTCAACGTCGCCGCCTGCAACGCTCTCCGAGGGCGCACAGACTCCGCCCGCTGGATCGAGGAGGTGGACCGGCGCCAGCTCTTCCTCATCCAAGTGGAGACCACGCGAGAGGGGCCTTGGTATCGCTACCACCACCTGTTCCGGGACTTCCTCAACCTCTACCTGCGGGAGCGGGACCCCGGGCGCTACCGCGATCTGCACCGGCGGGCTGGAAGATGGTTCGCTGAGCGCGGCGACGCCGAGGCCGCCGTCGCCCACTTCCTCGAGGCCGGCGATGTCGAGGCCGCCGTGGAGGCGATGGAGAACGCCGTCCAGAGTCTTTTCGCCGCCGGCCGCCTGGAGACCCTGGGGCGGTGGCTCCAGGCGCTCCCACCGGATCGCCTCCGGCGCGCCCCCCGCCTGCTACTTTACCAGGCCAAGCTGCTGGCGGATTCCGGCCGCCCGGAAGCCGCGCTGGCCCTCCTGGAGCAGGCAGCCGCCGCCTGTAAGCCGGAGGACGACCGCACCGGGGTGGAGATCGAGATCCAGCGGGCCTCCACCCTGAATCTAATGAGCCGGCCCGGGGAGGCGGCGGCCGCCGCCGAGGCGGCCCTCGCCCGCTGCCGGCCCGAGTGGGTCCACGCCCGGGGCGCCGCTCACCGTCTGCGGGGCTTCGCCCGCCTTGCTTTGGGCCATCCCCGGGAGGCGGAGCAGGACCTCCGCCAGGCGATGGCCTTGTTCCGGTCCATCGAGGCCACCTATGACCTGGTGAACACCCTCATCGAGCTGGCGGAGGCCCTGCGGGCCCAGGACCGGCTGGTGGAGATGGACCTCTACCTCCAGGAGGCACTGGCCCTGGCCCGGACCCTCGAGAACCCCCGGCCGCGGATCGCCCTCCTCAAC
>JBEPYX010000428.1:0-988 GCA_041641155.1 Thermoflexus sp. | reverse complement strand
CTACTACGAGGAGGGCCTGGGCCTGGCCCGCCAGGCTGGCAACCGGCGAGCGGAGGCGTTCCTGACCGTGGGCCTGGCCGACCTGGCTCGTGACGGGGAGCAACTCGAGGAGGCCCTCGACCGCTATCAGGCGGCCCTGGAGATCGCCCGAGAGATCCGTAACGCCTTCCTGATGGCCTACGCGCTGGAGGGGATGGGGCGGGCCCTGCGGCTGCAGGGGCGGGCCCGGGAGGCCCTCCCCGTCCTCCAGGAGGCAGCCGAGATCGCGACCCGTCTCGGACTGCGGATGCTGGCGACGGTCGCCGCCCTCTCCCGGGGGATGGCCGAGGTAGAGACCGGCCGGATCCTCGACGGCCTCTCCCGCATGGCCCCCGCCCTGGAGCGCCTGCGGGAGGGGGACCTCCCCACCCGAGTATGGGGCCACTTCCTGATGGCCCGGGCCTACTTCCAGGCCCATCGACACCGGGAGGCCCTGAAGCAGCTTGCCGAGGCCGCCCGCCTCAATGGCCCCGACGCCCTCGTCGCTCCCCTCCTGCCGGAGCTGCGACGAGCGGAGCCCCTCTTCCGCCTGGCCAAGCGGCGGGGGGTGCAGTGGCCGGAGATCTGGGAGCCCCTGCGGCGGCTAGGCCGGTCCCGCCGGGCCCCGCCGCGGGCCGCTCTGCCCCCCCTGGAGATCCGGGCCTTCGGCCCAGGGGAGGTGTGGATCGAGGGGCAGTTGGTGGCCTGGCCCGAGGCCCGGAAGGCCTGGGAGCTATTCTTCTATTTGTTGGGAGTGGACTCGGCCACACGGGAGGAGATCGGGGCGGCTCTCTGGCCTGATGCCCCGCCCGCCCGGCTCATCGGCCAGTTCCACTCGGCCAAATGGCGCCTCAAGCGGATCCTGAGACGGGAGGTGCTGGTGCTCCGGGAGGGCCGCTACGCCTTCGACCGGCGCCAGCCCCACTGGTATGACGTAGCGATGTTCGAGGAGTACCTCCGACTGGCTCGG
>JBEPYX010000427.1:0-2118 GCA_041641155.1 Thermoflexus sp. | reverse complement strand
TCGCCCGCAGGATCTCCAGGTAGTTGTTCGGGCGCTGCTCCCCGATCCCGAAAGGCTTCCAGCTGGCCCACAGGGAAGGCATCCACCGTCGGGCCGGCGGCCGGACCGCTCCTCGAACCCCACCCATTCCCAGGCCTCCTTTCCTCGCCACGGTCCCAGGGGACGCCGGGCGGAGCTGGGCTGCGGTGGCCAGAGGGGTGCTTGCCGTTCTCTCCTCATCGGCGCGCGGGCTCAGGCCGAGCGCTTCAAAGTTTAAATCAATGTTAACAAAGGGCGTTGGCCCTTGTCAACCCCAGCGCGCGGGCAGGGGGCGAAGGCATCGGCGGACGCCTCCCCGCGGGAGCGGCTGCGGATCCTCACAGGGCCCGGAGCCAGGCCTCGGTCAGGGCGTTCAGGTGGGTCCCCAGCCAAGGGCCGGCGAGCAGCAGGAGCAGCTCCGCGGCCCACCAGGCGATCCCGAACCAGAACGCGGCGCGCGGCATGGGGCGCAGCGGGCGCGTCTCCTCCGCCGGCGTGAGCAGTTCTTGCAGCAGGGCCCATCCCAGCAGCCCCACACTCCCGATCAGGGCCAGCGCCAGGATCGGATGGGTGGGCAGCAGCAGGCGGGTCAGCGCCCATCGCGCGGTGAATCCAGCGAAGGGGGGGACATCCATCAACGCTGCGCTGCTCCCCAGCAGCAGCGCGATCACCCATGGCCCCTGCTCCAGACGGACGCGCCCGGATTCGGTGGTGCCGGCCATCCGGCGGTGCGCGGCCAGCCCGAAGGCCAACCCCAGCAGCGCCAGCGCCCGGATCCAGAGGGTCCAGGCGCTGAGGTGGATCCCCTCGACCGTGCCCATGCCCAGCGCCAGCCAGGAGAGGCCGCTGGAGGCCAGCCAGGCATATCCCCCGACAGGGCCCCAGCCCCGCTCGGCCAGGGCCAGCACGGCGCTGCTCCCTGCCATCAGGACGCCCATCGTTTGCAGACCTGCCCCCCACCCGGGGAGCTTGGCTAGCCAGGGGAATTCCTGGGCCCATGCCAGCAGCCAGAACCACGCGCCATAGTTGAGCATCAGGACGGTGAAGGCAGCCCCCACCGGCGCGCCGTCCGAGAACAAGAGCAGCACCCATCGGTGGGCCGGCCAAACACCCAGCCAGAGGGCCAGGGACAGGAAGATCAAGACGAGGGTCAGGGTGGTCCAGAGGATCTGGCCGGGGTTCAGGGCCGCCTGTTCTGCCGCCCAGGCAGCGGTGGTCCAGGTCAGGAAGCCCAGGCTGGCGGCGATGAGGTATTGCGTGGCTCCTTCCATGCCGTGCCCTTCCCCGAGGACGGTCAAGGTGAGCAGCAGGGCCGCGCTGCCGATGAAGAACGTCCCCAGACTGATCGGGCGCAGCAACAGGCCGAGCGTCCACAGTCCCCCGGCGGCCAGCCCGATGGGATACAGACGTCGCTCGAATCGGAAGGGCCACGCCGTCAGGAAGATCAGGGCCGCGCATCCCCAGAGGGTGCTCAGCGCCCAGCGGTCGGCCTCGGTCAGGCGGATGGTTCGGCCCAGCACGACCAGCGGAGGCCCCAAGGTGACCTGGTCAGGCCGGGCGGCGACCGGCGGCCAGGGGGCGATCCAGAGCAGGCCCACCAGCGCCATCGCCACAGCGGCCGCCAGGGGGGGCGCCAGGGGGGTCCGGCGCAGGGGATAGGCCACCGGGGCCGCCAGGAACGGGAGGGTGAGCATGATCCCCAGGGGCAGGTTCACGCGGACACCTCCCGCCGGACCAGGGTGAGGGCGGCGGTGAGGAACGCCACGAGGAGGTTCATCCCCGCCATCAGCCCGATGGCCAGCAAGCTGTCCTGCACGGAAAGGTAGAACACCTGGTAGCCGTTGAACATCGTGAGCACGCCCAGGCCGGCCTTCAGCGGGGAACGGCCCAGAGTGGCAATGAGCAAGCCAATCCCGATGAGGGTGTAGGTGACAATCAACAGGGGAGGGGAGGCGATCGGGAGGGGAAACCGAAGCGCTATCACGCGAGCCAGCGTGTAGAAAAAGAAAGCGGTCAGGACGCGGAACCGCCAGTGGACGATCGCGGGGGCCTCCAGGGCCTTCGGCGCGGTCCGCTGGGCCTGCCGGCCGGTCAGGTAAA
>JBEPYX010000426.1:0-2130 GCA_041641155.1 Thermoflexus sp. | reverse complement strand
GGCATCGTCTCCAGCGGCGCCAGGCTTAGGACACGCGCCGCCTCCGCCGGCTGCTCCGCCGCGAGGAGCGCCCGCCCCCATCCGACCCAGGCCTCCCCCGCCTGCTCCGCCGACAGCGGGCCCTGGAGCGCTGCGGCGTAAGCCGATGCCGCCTCCTCAAACGCGCCAGCCCGCATCGCCGCCCGCGCCCGCATCAGCCACTCCTCGGGGGACCAAGCGGGCGTCGGCGAAGGGGATGGACGGGGGGACGGCGTCGATGCCCCCGCGGCCGCAGGGAGAACCGTGGCGGTGGGAGCCGACAGGGGCTGGCGTAGGGGCCGCGGCAGCCTGCCGAAGAGGACCGCCACGCCCACCAGGGCCGCCCCCATCACCGCCCATCGCCACCAGCCGGCTCCAGCCGTCCGCCTGGTCATCCGCCGCTCCCGGATCGGCTTCCCGCCCATTCTCGCGCGGGGGGATGCGCTGCCAGCTCGGCGAACGCCTCGCGGATCAACGCGTCGGGGTCCGCCGGCCCCTCTGCCTTCTGCAGCCACAGCAGGAACTCGATGTTGCCTGCCGGCCCAAGCAACGGCGAGGGGATCAACCCCCGGGGCCACCACCCATGGCCCAGGCTCCACTCCAGCAGCTCCCGCAGCACCCGCTCATGGACCGCCCGATCGCGCACGACGCCCCGCTTGACCTCGGCGCGGCCGGCTTCGAACTGGGGCTTGACCAGGACGACCGCGTGGCCCTCCGGGACCAGCCAACGGTGCGCGTTGGGGAGGATGAGCCGAACGGAGATGAACGAGACGTCCATCGTCACCAGGTGAATGGGCTCGGGGAGCGCCGTCAGGTAGCGGGCGTTGGTTCGCTCCATCACCACCACCCGGGGATCCTGGCGCAGCCGCAGATCCAGGAGGCCATAGCCGACATCGATGGCGTAAACGCGGGCCGCGCCGTGCTGGAGCAGGCAATCGGTGAAGCCTCCGGTGGAGGCGCCGACATCGGCGCACACGGCCCCGCGGACCGGGATGGGGAAGCGGGCCAGGGCCGCGGCCAGCTTCAGGCCGCCGCGGCTGACATAGGGGAGGGGTTCCACCACGATCACCGGCGCGTCGGGAGAGACCATGGCCCCCGGCTGATCCACGATCCGATCCCCGATCCGCACCCGGCCGGCGCGGATCAGGCGCTGGGCCCGCTCCCGGCTTTCCGCCAGCCCCCGTTCCACCAACAATCGATCCAGACGGATGCGCGTCATCCGCCGCCTTCCCGGCACCCTCAGGACGGCGAGGGCTCCTGCGGGAGCCCACCTTCCCGAAGTGGGGGTGTTCTATACATTTTACGGCCATCGCGGTTCGAGGAACGAACCCTCGCGATATCATGGAGGCGTAACCGAACGATCGCGCGAGGGGAACCCATGGCGGGATTCTGGAAGACACCAGCGGGGCTGCGAGGGGTCGGGACCGCGTTGATCCTCCTGGGCGTGCTGGTTTGGGCGCCGTTCCTGACAGCGCTGGCCATGGGGGAGGATTGGCCGATTTTCCCCTTCCTGGCCGCGCACCTGACAGGCGTGCTAGGGGGATGGCATCTGCGGCGGCGGGCGATGGCCCAGGAGCATCCGACGGCGATGGGCCCGGAGATCGGGCGTCGGCGGCGATGGCTCAGCCGCCTGCTGATCTACCTCGGGGTGTTGGCCTGGGCGCCCTATTTCTACCAGACCCGGGTGGTGGGGGATGAGGTGGAAATCTCCCCGTACCTGGCGGCGCACCTCACGGGCGTCCTCAGCGGCGTCGCCCTCCGCCTGAGCGTGGAGGCCGAACGGCGCTGGCGCGTGCGATCCGCCCCGCCCCGGTAGACTCCATCCGGCGTTGGCCGCCTCATCGGCATGGGTGGGGATCCGGCTCAGCCGGGCCCGCCAGCGGCATCCGGGGCGCGGATCCCCGCCCGCAGGGTCTCCCCATCGGTCCACGCCCATGCCATATGGGGGGTGTTGTGGGCGATGCCGAGGCGGCCCATCGGGTCGAGGGCGATCAGGCCGCCATGTCCCCCCACGCGCTCCTCGAGGAGGCGGAGGGCGGCCTCGGCAGCGGCCTGGGGGGAGAGCCCCAGGGCGATGAAATCGCAGGTCGTCTTGGCGATCACCACCCGCAT
>JBEPYX010000425.1:0-2162 GCA_041641155.1 Thermoflexus sp. | reverse complement strand
GTGATCCGCCCGCGCAGGGCGCTGGCGGCGACCACGGCTGGGTTGGCCAGGTAGATCTCCGCCTCGGGCGTTCCCATCCGCCCCCGGAAGTTCCGGCTTCCGGAGGAGATCACCACCTCCCCCGGGGCGGGGATCCCCATATGGTTGCCCATGCAGGGGCCGCAGCCCGGGACCCCGATCATGGCTCCTGCTTCCACCAGGATCTGGATGTAGCCCCGTCGGAGGGCCTCCTGGAGCGCTTCGCTGGAGGCGGGGATGACGAGCAACCGCACGCCAGGGGCGATCCGCCGCCCGCGCAGGATCTCCGCCGCGGCCGCGATGTCCTCCAGCCGCCCGTTCGTGCAGGTGCCGATGAAGGCCAGATCCACCCGGGTCCCGGCGACTTCCCGCAGCGGCTTCACGTGGTCCACCGTGTGCGGGCAGGCCACCATCGGCTCCAGGTCGTCCAGCCGGTAGACGTATTCCGCTTCATATGAGGCGTCGGGATCCGGGTACAGGGCCTCCGCGGCGATGCGCTCGCGGACGGCCTCGACCGGCTCACCGGTCCGCCGGGCATAGCGGGGCGCCAGCCAGTCGAAGACCGCCTCGTCGGGGGGGAGGTAGGCGTTCTTGACCCCGAACTCGGCCATGAAGTTGGCGATCGTCATGCGGCCCTCGAGGGGAAGGGCGCGGACGCCCGGCCCGGCGAACTCGACCGAGCGGTAGAGGCCCCCGTCGGCCCCGTGGTCGCGGAAGATCCGCAGGCAGAGATCCTTGGCCGTCACGCCGGGGGGCAGGCGGCCCTCCAAGGTGATCCGGATCCCTTCCGGCACCCGGAGCCAGATCTCGCCGGTGGCCCAGAGGGCCAGCACCTCGGTGCGGCCGACGCCGGCCCCGAAGGCCCCCAGCCAGCCGAAGTGGGTGGTGTGGCTGTCGGCGCCGAGGATCATTTGCCCGGGCAGCACCAGGGCTTCCTCGCTCAGCACCTGGTGGCAGATCCCCCGCCCCGCCTCGAAGAAGTGGCGGATGCCCTGTTCGGCCACGAAGCGGCGGATCTCGGCGTGGTTCTGGGCGTGGCGCGGCGTTGGCGGCGGGACGGCGTGGTCCAGGGTGATGGCCAGCCGGTCGGGATCCTTTACCCGCCGCAGCCCCAGCCGGTAGAACATTTGGGCGATGGCGGCGGTGTTATCGTGGCTCAGGACGATGTCCGGCCGCACGTCCACGATCTCCCCTACTGCGACCGCGGCGCGGCCGGCCGCGCGGGCGATGGCTTTCTGGGCGAAGGTCTGAGGCCCCATCGTCTCACTCCTTTGGGCGTTTCCGGATCGAGGGGGCGGGAAACCCTCCCGGCCCCTCCGCCCCCGAACCTAACGCTCCGGAGCGGCGGGGTGGGCCACCCCTTGTCCGTTTGCCCAGCGCCGCAGCATCTCGTCCACATCCTCCAGCGTGATCCGCTTCTCGTCGGCCAGGGCCTTGATGTGGGCGGTGACGGCGCGGATCTGCTCCTCGCTCAGGTCGAGCCCCAGCTGCTCCGCCCGCGCCTTCACCGCGTTCCATCCGGTCAACCGGTGGGCGATCGAGATATAGCGGGTCATCCCGAAGTCCTGGGGATCGAGGGCCTCGTAGGTCTCGGGGTTGTTCAGGATGGCCTTGGCGTGGATGCCGGCCTTGTGGGTGAAGGCGGCCATCCCCGTGATGTAGTTGTTGAATGGGATCTCGACCCCCACGATCTCCGCCACCATCTGCTCGATCTCCCGCAGCTTCTTCAGGTTATACTTGCGCCGGACCAGATCCCGGTTGACGGTATACATCCGCGCGATGAAGCCCCCCAGGGGGGTGATGCCGTTGCGCTCCCCGATCCCCAGGACGGTGGTGTCGATGTGGGTGGCCCCGGCCTCGAGGGCGGCGAAGGCGTTGGCGATGGCGCAGCCCGTGTCGTTGTGGCCGTGGAACTCGATGTCCGCTTGCGTCAGCCGCCGCAGGGTGCTCACCAGCCACGTCACCTGGCTGGGGGTGGCGATGCCCACCGTGTCGGCGATCCCGAGCCGGTTCACCACCCCCAGCCGGTCCACCGCCAGATACACCCGGAGCAGGTCCGCCGGGTCGCTGCGGAAGGTGTCCTCGGTGGAGAAGCGCAGCTCGATGTGGGGGGCCTGTTCCCGGATGAAGGTCAGCACCTCCGC
>JBEPYX010000424.1:0-2164 GCA_041641155.1 Thermoflexus sp. | reverse complement strand
AGCCCTCGCTCATAATCTTGATTTCCATCTGAGGCCGGAAGTACAGGGGCTCGGCCCGGATGCTGGACAGGATGTCCCGCTGCCCACCCTCCAGGTCCGGCGCCTTCTCCAGCAAAAACAACAGCAGCTTCATGGCGAGAGGTAGGAAGAGGGTAGAGGCGGACCACAACCCCCCTACCCTCTTCTTTTTTTGGGGGGGAGGGATCGCTATGCGGAGCGACCGGTCAGCGGGGCCCCGCAGGAGGGGCAATGCGCCCAATCCGCTTGGGCGGGGCGGCCGCACTGGGGGCAGCGGGCCGCCGTCGGCGCGGGAGCCCCGGAGCCGCCGGACCGGAAGACTTGCTGCGCCAGCCCGATCATTGCGATGGCAAGCAGGGCAAAGAACAACAGGAAGATCACCCCGCTCAACAGCATCGTTCCGACCATCCACCATACGCCGCCGAACCCCCCACCCCAGCGGCCCATCATAGGGCAACCCGGGCAGCCCCAGCCGCCACCCCAAACAGGCCCCGTGAGAAGGCCCACGCCGAAAAGCAGCAGAACCAACAACACCAAAGCCCCCATCGCAGCCAGCCCGATCCGGTTCCCGATCATCGTCCTCTCCTTCGCTCAGGGTGAGGGGAAGGAAGAAACCGGAGGTCCGGCGAACCGCTCCGCCCCCTTTCCGGACCCGGATTATACTCCCCAACCGGCCTGGAGCAAAATACCTGTAGGGATGGCCCTCGCCTTCGTCGCCCTGCCCCTGAGGGGCGGCGGAAGGCGCAGTCAGGATCGCTTCGGAGGTCGAGATGCACATCGGGATCCCGAAGGAGCGTCGGCCGGAAGAATATCGGGTGAGCCTCACCCCTGCCGGGGTGGAGCGGCTGGCCCAGGCCGGCCACACGGTCTGGGTAGAGAGCGGGGCCGGGCTGGGCGCCGGGTTCACCGACGAGGATTACCGCCGCGCCGGGGCCCAGATCGTCTACTCAGGCCCCGAGGTCTACGGGCGGGCGGACCTGGTGGTGAAAGTGGCTCGGCCAACCCTGGAGGAGTTCGAGTGGCTCCGGGAGGGCCAGGCCCTGATGGGCTTCCTCCATCTGGCTGCCGCCCGGCGGGATAAGATCCACCTCCTCCTCCAGCGGCGGATCACCGCCATCGCCTACGAGACCGTCCAGGCCGACGACGGAAGCCTCCCGATTCTGGCCCCCATCAGCACCATCGCCGGGCGGATGGCCGCCCACGTGGCCGCCACCCTGCTGCAGAATGACCGGGGAGGCAAAGGGATCCTCCTGGGCGGCGCCCCGGGCGTCCCGCCCGCGGAGGTGGTGATCCTGGGGGCCGGGGTGGTTGGATCCAACGCCGCTCGGGCCTTCGCCGGCCTGGGGGCCAGCGTCTACGTCCTGGACAAGGACATCCGCCGACTCCAGCGCCTGGAGGAGCGCTGCGGCGGCCACGTTGTCACGATGATCGCCCACCCCTCCAACCTGCGAAAGGTCGTCCGCTTCGCCGACGTCTTGATCGGCGCGGTGCTGGTGCCCGGCGCCCGCGCCCCCATCCTGGTCACCCGGGAGATGGTCCGGACGATGAAGCCACGCTCCCTCATCATGGACATTTCCATCGACCAGGGCGGATGCGTCGAGACCAGCCGCCCCACCACCCACCGCGACCCCATCTTCGTTGAGGAGGGCGTGATCCACTACGCTGTCCCCAACATGACCGGCGTGCTGGGCCGGACGGCAACCCACGCCCTGACCAACGCCCTCTGGCCGTTCCTGGAGGAGATCGCGCAGTGGGGGCTGGAGGAGGCCCTGGCCCGCAACCCAGCCCTGGCCCGCGGCGTCAACACCCGCGCGGGCAGTGTCGTGCATCCCGAGCTGGCCCGGGTCTTAGAGACCGAAGCCTCCGCCCGCCAGTGAGGAACCCAAGCCGGGAGGCGCCGGATGTCGTGGATGGAGATCTATCGGGAAAGGCTGATGACAGCGGAGGAGGCGATCCGCCGCTACATTCGATCCGGGATGCGGGTGTTCCTCTCGGGAAACTGCGGCGTCCCGCAGCGGCTGCTGGCCGCCCTGGTGGAATACGCCCCCCACCTGGAGAACGTGGAAATCGTCCAGGTCCTCACGGTGGGCCCGGCGGATTACGTCGCCCCCGGGATGGAGCGGCACATCCGCGTGAACACCCTCTT
>JBEPYX010000423.1:0-2174 GCA_041641155.1 Thermoflexus sp. | reverse complement strand
GTGAGGGCGGAGATCATCGAGAGGAGGCCGATCGCCCGGGCATTGGCCCCCAGGTTCTGAACCAGATGGACGTTGAAGAAAGGGGCGGCGAGGAAGACGGCGAAGTTCCAGACCCCGGCAGCGGTCAGGTAGCCCAGGAACGCCGGCCGCTCCCGGATCTCCCCCCATGGGGGGAGCCGCTTCCCTCGGACGGCGCGCGGGCCCGCCTCGGGGATGCTGGCGAACACAGCCAGCCCGATAGCGCCCAGCAGAAACCCGATCCCAAAGGCGGCCTGATAGCCCCGGAGCCCGCCCAGGGCCGTGATCAGGGTCCCCGCGGCCGCGACCCCGAACAGGCCAGCGAGGCCGCTGCCGATGTTCCGCCAGCTGAAGTAGCGACCCCGGATCTCCGGCGGCACCCATCCCCCCGCCAGGCTGGTCCAAGCTGGCGCCCCCAGCCCCCACAGACCTGCCCGCAACGCGCCGGTGAGGACGATTAACCCCACCGCTGCGGAGCCCGTGAGAAAAAAGGGGAGCAGAACCCACAGGATCAGGTTCGCCCGGGCCAGCCCCACCGCGATCACCACCAGGGCTTTGCCACGGCCCCAGCGCTCCGCCAGCCGCGCCCCGGGGATCAGGAGCGCCGCATAAAGGATCTGGGCTAGACTGTTCAGCCATCCGATCTCCCGCGGTCCGGCCCCCAGCGCCAGCGCGAAGAGGGGCACATAGTCCACCACGAAGGCATCCGAGAGGCGCGCCAGCACCCCATCCCACCAGAACCGGCGAAGGGCAGGGGAAGGCCGCCCCGCCGGCTCCTCCACCCGGAGGGCCGGCTGGGGGAGCGTGAGGGCCTTCATGGTTCGGAAAACCGGACGGAACGAGCTTCCCATGCGATGCGGCTCCGTTCTGGATTCAAGTTCGTAGTTTTACACCGACTCCGGCCGGTCAGCTATCCTCCGTTCCGACGCCCCGGGGGACGCGCTCCCCGGGGACCAGGGGACGTAAAATGGCTTCTATAGCGGGAACTGAAGCGGAGGCGACGGGGATGGATCTACGCAAGGCGCTGCTCGCCCTGCGCTTCGTCGGCCTTCGGACGGCCCTGCGGGCAGTGCGGGCCGCATGGGAGCGGGATCGGGCCGAGGGCCCCCGAACGGCGCACGCGGAGATCCCCTGGCGGGCGATCCGGCCGTTCGAGCGGGCGATCCCGCTTCCGGATGGCGCCCGCTTCGTCGGCCCTGACGCGGAGCTGGAGATCCGCTTTCTGGCCCCCGAGGTCCTCCGCCTCACCTGGACCCCGGGCCTCCTCCCCCCGCCGTATGCGGTCGTCCGCGAGACGCTGGAGGAGACGCGCATCGCCTGGGCCTCAGGGCCCGACGGCTGGATCGCAGAGAGCGCCGCGATCCGGATCACGGTGGGCGCTCCGGGCCGCATCGTTTTTCAGGACCTGTCAGGACGCGTCTGGCGGGAGGAGGATCCGCCGGAGCAGGCCGGAACCGCATGGCGACACCGGGTCCGGCTCCGCCCCGAGGAGCGGCTCTACGGCCTGGGGGAGCGGGCCGCGCCGTTGGATCGCCGGGGACGGATCTACCGCATGTGGAACCGAGATCCGGGCGGGAGTTACGGACCCGGCGCGGATCCCCTCTACCTCGGCGTTCCCCTTTGGCTCAGCCTGCACGCCCAGGGCGCTTATCTGGTGTTCTACGAAAACCCCTTCGAGGCCGCCTTCGATCTAGGGGCGACCGAGCCGGACGCGGCTAGGGTCTCCTTCGCCGGCGGCGCGCTGCGGTATTACCTGATCTATGGTCCCCCCGCGCGCGCCATGGACCGCTACACGGCGCTCACCGGCCGGCCGCCCCTGCCGCCCCGTTGGGCCCTGGGGTTCCACCAATCCCGCTGGGGCTACCGCAGCGCCGACGAGGTCCGCGCGGTCGTGCGGGGGTTCCAGACGCACGACCTCCCGCTCCACGCGATCCACCTGGACATCGACTACATGAACGGCTATCGGGTGTTCACCGTGGACCGCGAGCGGTTCCCGGATCTGCCCGGGCTCCTCCAGGAGCTGGAGGCGCAGGGGATCCGAACGGTCCTGATCCTGGATCCCGGCGTGAAGATCGACCCGGAGGATCCCGTCTATCGGGAAGGGGAGGCGCGGGGGGCCTTCTGCCGGTTGCCCGATGGGCGGATCTACCGCGGGC
>JBEPYX010000422.1:0-2175 GCA_041641155.1 Thermoflexus sp. | reverse complement strand
GTCTTCAGGGGATGGCGGATCCGGATCTCCACCAGCCCGCGGTCCCGGGCCTCCTTGAGGTAACGCGAGACCATCGAGCGAGAACACCCTAGCCGGCGGGCGATCGCCGCCTGATCCAAGCCCTCCTCGTAATACCACGATGCGATCTCCGCCAGCCGCTCGTCGTCCATCGGGGCTCACAAATATGAATCAAGGATCAATTTTTTTATAGTGTAAGAAGGCTCATCGGAATTGTCAAGCGCGATGGGGGGATGGTCCGTCCGGGCCGCCGGTGAAGGGGATCCGCCCCGCTGGAGCGCCGTGCCCTCAGGCTGTGCTCAGGCCATCGGATCCGCTCCCCCCGCGCGCGACCACCGGGAGCCAGATATAGAACGTGCTCCCCGGGCATCGCGCCTCATCGTAGCCCGGGCTTTCCACCCAGATCCGCCCCCCATGGGCCTCGATGATCCCCCGGGCGATGGGCAAGCCGAGCCCCGGGCCTGCCCCCTTGAACTTCACCGATCCCGTGGAGTGCAGCTCCACCGGCCCCACCCGGTAGAACTTCTCGAAGATCAGCGCCTGATCCGCCGGATCGATCCCGATCCCCGTATCGCGCACAGCGATCTCCACGTAGCCCGAAGACCCCTCCGCCTCCTCCGGGGAAACCGCCCGGGCGCGGATGGTGATCGTTCCCCCATCCGGCGTGAACTTGATGGCGTTCTGGACGATGTGGCGCAGGGCCTGCACCAAGCGGGTCAGATCCCCATAGATCACCGGAAGGTCCTCCGCGAGCTCGATCACCAGATGCTGGCGCCGCTCGGCGACCGCCTCCTGCAGCGGCTCCACCGCCATCCGGATCAGGGTGGGGATCTCGACGGAGATCGGATAGATCGAGAGGACCTCCGCATCGATCTGGGAGATGTCCAGCATGGCGCCGACGATCTCCTCCAGGCGCATGGCAGACCGACGGAGGCCCTGCAGGATCCGCTCGATGGACCCATCGGCCTCGGGCTGCTCCTTCAGGATCTCCGCCAGAAGGTCCGCATACCCCCGGATGTGGGTGAGAGGGGTGCGCAGCTCGTGGGAGGCGATCTCGATGAAATGGGTCTTCGCCCGATCCAGCTTCTCCAGTCGCTGTGCAGTGTGCGCCAGGTCCTCGTTCAGTTGCGCCAGCCGGGCGTTCAACCGCCGCAGATCCTCCACCAGGCGGATGTTCTGCAACACGGCCGCCGTCTGATCGGCGATGGAGGTCAGCAGGTCCACCTCCGCCGGGCTGTAGGTGGCGATGCCACCCCGCGCCCCCAAAGCCAGGCAGCCCAACAGCACCGCCTGGGAGCGGATCGGGATGAAGAGCTCAACCCCCAGGCGCTGCAACCAGCTCCGCTCCTCGGGGCTCACGCTCTGGAACGCGGCCCCAAAATCGATTTGATACTGGGTGAGGGGAGATCCGGCCTGCCACGCCCGCAGGATCGGGCTGTCCGGGAGAAACCGGCCCGGCTCCGCCGGCGCTTCCCCCCGGCCGGCGACGGCGCGCGCCGCGAGGAGGCCGTCGGCCTGCTCCTCAAAGAGCAACAACAACCCCTGGCGGAGCCCGAAGGCTTCCCCCAGCACCTCGAAGGCGACCGCGGCCAACCGATCGACTTCCAGCAGGTTGCTGATCGCCTGGCTGTAGCGGCGGACCAGCCCCGCGGGATCCTCGACGGCGGGCATCAGGCGGCGGCGCAGCCATCGGTGCAGCGGCCAGCCGACGAGCAGCGAGAGCAGCGCCATGGGGAGCGCGGCCAGCGCAAGCTCCACCTGCCCGGAGACCCCATCCAGAGGCTCCCGCCGGAGGACGCGGACGCCCATGAGGACCCCGAAGAGGAGCCCTGCCTGCACGATCCAGCTGATCCCGAAGACGAGGAACGCCCGCCCCATCCGCTGCAACGGCGGCAGTTCGGGGGACCGAGCCAGAAGCCCCACGAGGCCCATGCCTACCGCGCGAATCCCCCATCCGACGAGGATCCCATCCCCTCGGGGGGTCCACGCCAGCCCCTCCCCCAGCGCGACCAGCAGGGCCGCTAGCCCTCCATAGGCGAGCCGGTTCCGGTGGAGCGGCCGCGCGGTGCGATGATACGCCCGCGCCAACGCGCCCAGCCCGACGGCCGTCCCGATCCCCCACAGCCCCTCCCGGATCCCCCAGGAGGCGAGCACCGG
>JBEPYX010000421.1:0-2177 GCA_041641155.1 Thermoflexus sp. | reverse complement strand
ATCGGCGCACCAAGAGGTGCACCCTCCGAAAAGCGGTCGTGCCCTAGGGAATCGAGAACGGCACCGGCGAATATGAAGGGGACCGTGCGGGGACTCTCGGGGAGGATCCTTGATCCGGCGCCCTATCGGCGTCGGGCGCGGGGCGGCTCCCCAGCCTTCACCCGTGCCACGTAATCCAAGATCTCCCGCGCGCTCTGCACCGCCGCCCGGCCCGTCCCCCCCAGCATCTGGGCCAGCTCCGCCACGCGCGCCTCCCCCTCCAAGCGGGTCACCCGAGCCACGGTGCGCGCGCCGATCACCTGTTTCTCCACCTTGAAATGCGTGTCCCCGAAGCCCGCCAGCTGCGGCAGATGGGTGACGCACAGCACCTGGTGATGGCGCGCGAGCCGCCACAGCTTCTCGCCCACCACCGCCCCCACCCGGCCTCCGATCCCCTGGTCAATTTCATCGAAGATCAAGGTCGGAACCGGGTCGGCCTGGGCCAAGGCGACCTTCAAGGCCAGCATCAGCCGCGAGGTCTCGCCGCCGGAGGCGATCCGCGCCAGCGGCCGCAGCCCCTCCCCCACATTGGGCGCGATCAGGAAGGTCACCCGGTCCAGCCCAGTGGCGTCGAAGGCCCAGCGCGCCCCGTCCGCGTAGGCCCCGCCCTCGTCCGGCGTCCGCTCGAGGGCCACGGCGAACCGGGCCCCCGCCATCCGGAGCTCCTCCAGCTGGGCCTCCACCTCCCGGGCCAGGCGTTCGGCCGCCTCCTGACGCCGGCGCGAGAGCGCCAGCCCTAACTCCCCGATCTCCCGCAGCAACCGTTCCGCTTCCTCCTCCAGCGCCGTCAGCCGCTCCTCAGCATGGGCCAGGGTCTCCAGCTCCTGCCGCGCGCGCTGGGCATAGGCCAGGATCTCGGCGATGGTCTCCCCATATTTCCGCTGGAGGCGCCGGATGAGGTCCAGCCGCTCCTCGATCTGGGCCAGCCGACGCGGGTTGAAGGCGATCCCCTCCCGGTAAGCCCGCACCGTCCGCGCCAGGTCCTCGACCTGGGCCATCAGGCCCTCCATAGGCTCCAGATACGGTTGGAAGACCGGATCGATGCGGGCCAGCGCCTGGAGGGCCCGGGCCGCCTCGCCCAGACGATCCAGGGCGGAGGGCGCCTCGTCTTCCCCTTCATACAGCGCCCGGTAGAGGGCGTCGGCCCAATGCGCAAGCTGCTCCGCGTTCGCCAGGCGGTTGCGCTCCTGCAGCAGCGCCTCCTCCTCCCCCTCCCGGAGCCGGGCCGCTTCGATCTCCTCGATCTGGAACCGGAGGAGGTCCATCCGGCGGGCCTTCTCCCGCTCATCCTGCCGCAACTGCTCGACCTCCCGGCGCACCGCCCGCCAGCGGGCCACCCGCTCGGCCAGGGCCGCCCGCAGCTCCCCCGCCCCCGCATACCGATCCAGCAGCTCAAGCTGTTCCCGAGGGCGCAGCAGTGAGAGGTGCTCGGTCTGGCCGTGGATGTCCACCAAGAACTGTCCGATCTCCTTGAGGACGTGGAGGGGGACCAGCCGGCCGTTCACCCGGGCCACATGCCGCCCGCCCGTGCGGATCTCCCGGCTCAGCACCAGCTCCTCCGGGAGGCCTTCATCCAGCAGGCCATGCTGCTCTAGGATCGGGGAAAGCAGCATCCGCGTCGGCTCGTCCAGCTGGAAGAGGCCCTCGATCCAGGCGCGCTCCGCCCCCGCTCGGATCATCTCCACATCGGCCCGGCCGCCCACCAGCACCGCCACCGCATCCACGAGGATGGACTTCCCCGCCCCCGTCTCCCCGGTGAGCACATTCAACCCGGGCTCCAGCCGGAGGGTTGCCTCATCAATGATCGCGAAATCGCGAACGTGCAGCTCAACCAGCATCCCGTCCTCAGCGTGCCGATCCAGCGGGCGAACGTCCTCAACGCCAGAACCGAAGATAACCGATGGCCGTGCTGATCGCCATCGCCAGGTAGATCCCATCCCACAGGAGGCCCATCAGCCGCGTCGGGGAGGCCATGAGGAGCGGGAGCCGCACCACCGCCAGGCTTACGGCCAGCCCCCCGCTCACCACCAGCCAGATCCAGCGCCCCCGGCGCCGCCCGATCATCCGATGCACCGCCTCCGCCGCGAGGCTCCCCACGAGCGGGCCCACGAGGATCACCCAGAAGCCCAGCGCGGGAA
>JBEPYX010000420.1:0-2198 GCA_041641155.1 Thermoflexus sp. | reverse complement strand
ATGGGTGGGGTTCGAGGAGCGGTCCGGCCGCCGGCCCGACGGTGGATGCCTTCCCTGTGGGCCAGCTGGAAGCCTTTCGGGATCGGGGAGCAGCGCCCGAACAACTACCTGGAGATCCTGCGGGCGATCTGGGAGAACCGCGATCGGCTGGGCTACGCCTGGCGCATCTTGCGGGATGGGGTTTGCGACGGCTGCGCCCTGGGCACCATCGGGATGCGCGACTGGACCATCACCGGCATCCACCTTTGTAACATCCGGCTGCGCCTGCTGCGCCTCAACACGATGCCCCCGCTGGACATCCGACTGCTCTCCGACGTCCGATCCCTCGCTGGGCGCTCCGCTCGGGAGCTGCGCACCCTGGGCCGCCTCCCTTACCCGATGCTCCGACGCCGTGGCGAGCCCGGCTTCCGCCGTGTATCTTGGGAAGAGGCGTTGGACTTCATCGCCGCCTTCATCCGCCGCACCGCGCCGGAGCGCCTGGGCTTCTACCTCACCAGCCGGGGCCTGACCAACGAAGCCTACTATGTGGCCCAAAAGGCCGTCCGGGCCATGGGGACCAACTCCATCGACAACGCGGCCCGGATCTGCCACGCCCCGAGCACCCTCGCCCTCAAGGCGGCCCTGGGCGTGGCCGCCACCACCTGCTCCTACTCGGATCTGATCGGGACGGATCTCGTCGTCTTCTTCGGCTCCAACGTGGCCAACAACCAGCCCGTGATGATGAAATACCTCTATTACGCCCGCAAGGCGGGGACGCGGGTGGCCGTGGTCAACCCCTACCGCGAGCCGGCGATGGAGCGCTACTGGGTCCCCTCGGATCTGGAGAGCGCCTTGTTCGGCACCCGCATCGCCGACCGCTTCTTCCAGGTCCGGGTCGGCGGCGACATCGCCTTCATCCACGGGGCGATCAAGCACATGATCGAGCAGGGGTGGGTGGACGAGGCGTTCATCCGCGACCACACGGCCGGCTTCGAGGAACTGCGGGCGATGCTGGAGGCCACCCCATGGGAGGCGCTGGAGGAGGGCGCAGGCCTCTCCCGGGAGGAGATGCGGGCGTTCGCCCAGATGGTGGCCGAAGCCCAGCGGGCGGTCTTCGTGTGGAGCATGGGCATCACGCAGCACACCCACGGCGAGGATAACGTCCACGCGATCATCAACCTAGCCCTGACGAAGGGGTTCGTCGGCCGGGAGGGCTGTGGCCTGATGCCCATCCGAGGCCATTCCGGCGTCCAGGGGGGCGCGGAGATGGGGGCCTACGCCACCGTGTTCCCCGGCGGCCTCCCCATCAACGAGGAGAACGCCCGCCGCCTCTCCGAGCTCTACGGCTTCGAGGTCCCCGCGAAACGTGGCCTCACTGCCCCAGAGATGATCGAGGCGGCCCATCGTGGGGAATTGGACCTCCTCTTCTGCGTCGGCGGCAACTTCCATGAGGTGATGCCCGATCCGGCGTTCGTCCGCGAGGCCCTCGAGCGGATCCCGCTTCGGGTGCACATGGACATCGTGCTCTCGCCGCCGATGCTCTTCGAGCCCATGGAGGCAGTCGTCCTGCTCCCGGCCACGACCCGCTACGAAGGCCCCGGCGGGGTCACCGAGACCACCACCGAGCGGCGGGTGATCTTCAGCCCGGAGATCCCCGGGCCGCGCCTCGGGGAGGCCCGCCCCGAATGGTGGGTCTTCGGGGAGCTGGCCGCCCGCGTCCGCCCCGAGCTGGCCGACCGGGTGCGCTTCCCGGACACGCAGGCGATCCGGGAGGAGATCGCGCGGGTGATCCCGATGTATGACGGGATCCAGCATCTGCGGAAGAAGGGGGATCAGTTCCAATACGGAGGGCCCCGGCTGTGCGAGGGCTGGCGCTTCCCCACCCCGGACGGCAAGGCCCACTTCAAGGCCGTGCGGCCCCCGCGGCTGGAGGTCCCCGAGGGCGCCTTCCGGGTGGCGACCCGCCGGGGGAAGCAGTTCAACAGCATGGTTCAGGAGGAGGTGGACCCGATCAACGGCCTCCCGCGGGACGCGGTGCTGATGCACCCCTCCGACGCCGCGCGGCTCGGGCTCCGGGCGGGCGATCCCATCCGCCTCTGGAACCGCTATGGGGAGTTCCGCGGCCGCGTGTTCCTGGGGGAGGTCAAGCCGGGCACCCTCCAGATCCACTGGCCGGAGGGCAACGTCCTGGCCGCGCCGGAGGCCCGCTCCCCGCTGGC
>JBEPYX010000419.1:0-2205 GCA_041641155.1 Thermoflexus sp. | reverse complement strand
GGCGCTCCCCCCGGAGCATACGGTAGCTGGCCTCTACACACTCTTCACAGATGTAAACCCCTTCCGGGCCCGCCACGAGCCGGCCCGTTTCATCGGGGTAGCGCCGACAGAAGGAGCAACGGGGCGCTTCCCTGCGCGCACGTTGCATCCCTTACTCCTTGCGGCCATCCGGGGTGGTGACCGCCTGGGTCGGCAGCGGCGGGAGCTCCTTGTGGGGCGGCGGCTTGAGAACCTCGTCGATGATGCCGTATTTCACCGCCTCCTCCGCTGACATGTAGTAATCCCGATCGAAGTCGTCGGCGATGCGCTCCACCGGCTGGCCGGTGTGGCGGGCCAGGAGTTCAAAGATGAGGTTCTGCATGCGCATCAGCTCTTTATATTGGATCTCCACGTCCGGGGCGTAGCCGTGGGCGCCGCCGCCTGCCGGATGCATATGGATCGTCGCATGCGGCAGGGCGAAACGACGGCCCTTCGTACCGGCCGCCAGGAGCACGGTGGCCATGCTGGCCGTCCAGCCCACGGCGATCGTGGAGATCGGGGCGCGCACCTGCTGCATCGTGTCGTAGATCGCCAGGCCCGGGTAGATCAGCCCGCCGGGCGAGTTGATGTAAAGCCGGATCTCTTCCTCCGGGTCCTCCCGATCCAGGTAAAGCAGTTGGGCTACCACCAGGTTGGCCACCTGGTCGGTGATCGGCGTCCCCAGGAAGATGATCCGCTCCTTGAGGAGCAGCGAGTAGATGTCATACACCCGCTCGCCGCGCCCTGTGTTTTCGATGACCATCGGGATCAGCATCGTCGGCGTTTCCTCTCGACCCATCCCCAACCTCCTTATCGTTCGCAAACCCAGGGGAGAACCCACTACACTTGCCTATACCTGCGGAGCCTCCGAAGCCGGCGCCCCTTCGGCCACCGGGGCCGCCTCCTCCTCGCCCCGCGCGATCGCCGCCAGACGCTCCAGCGCCCGGCTGGCGAGGAGCCGCGATCGGATGCTCGCCAACACCCGCGGCGCCAGCCGCCGCCAGGCCTCCTCCGACGCCTGAAGACGCCCGCGCAGGGCCTGGGCCTCCGCCTCCACCGCCTCCTCGGGGACGGAGAGCCCTTCCTCCTGGGCCAGTTGGTAGAGGACCAAGCCCCGGCGGATCCGTCGCTCGGCTTCAGGGCGGAATTCCTCCCGCAGCGCCTCCAGGGTCTGGTTCCGCTCCTTCAAGTAACTCTCCAGGTCCTTTCCACGCCGCCGGAGGGCAGCTTCTAGATCCTGCACCAGCTCGTCGATCTCTTCCTCCAGCATCTGCGGAGGAAACTCCACCTCCGCCTGATTCACTAGGGCCTCCAGCGCCCGCTCCGCATACTCCGCATCGTATTGGCGCCGTTTGTGGGCGGCGAGATCCCGGCGGATCTTCGCCTTCAGCTCCTCCAGGGTCTCGAAATCCCCGACCGTCTGGGCCAGGGCATCGTCCAGCTCCGGCAGCATGTAGCGGGAGAGGCCGGTGAGCGTCGCTTCCACTTGAAGGATGCGGGCCTCATCCCCTGGCCAGGGCAACTCGAAGGACCGCGTCTCCCCCAGCGCCATGCCGAGGATCCGGTCCCTCAACCCGGGGAGGGGAGGTTCCTCCTGGTCCAGGACGAAAGAGAATTCATCGTCCAAGACGGTCTTCCCCTCCGCGTCACGAGCCCGCAGGGCCACGGTGACCATCATCCCCGGCTCCGCCGTGCCCTCCGAAAGCGGCTCGATGATCGCGTTGTCCCGCCGCAACCGCTCGAGGACCTCCTTCATCTCTTCCTCGGTCGGCTCCGGCGGCTCGTAGGGGATGCGCAGGGACCGATAATCCCCCAGCCGAACCTCCGGTTTCAGCGGGACGATGACCCGGAAGGTCAGGGGGTCCGGGGTGAGGCGCTCCAACCGGCCCGGCCCATACGGGTCCAGGCCCAGCTGATCCAGGGCCTCACGATAGACCTCCTGGGTTAGGACCTCCACCGCCTCCTCGAAGATCGTCTCCCGGCCAAAGGTCCGGAGGATGACCTCATAGGGAGCCTTACCCCGGCGGAAGCCCGGGATGTCATAGCGCTCGGCGAAGCGCCGGGCGACCTGGCGCATTGCCTGCTCCACCCGCTCCGGGCCCACCTCGATGGTCAGCGCCACCTGGCGCTGGGGAAGCGTCTCCGTCGTGATCCGCACCGATGGTCTCCTCCGCCGATGGGGGATCC
>JBEPYX010000418.1:0-2217 GCA_041641155.1 Thermoflexus sp. | reverse complement strand
ACCTCCGGGCGCTGTCCCTCCAGGTCGTCCCCTGCTCTCCCGCGGGGAGGGACAACGGGGCGTTGGATCCCTCCCGCTCGGCGCAGCCACGCGGGAGGGCCAGGCGAGGGCCAGCGTCGGCCGGAGGCCCGATGGGCCCCCAAGGGGCGGCAGGTTATAATTCACAAGGAAAGGCGAGTCGGCGCTTGATCCTCCTTCCAACGGGGAGGAGAAGAGGAGGTTCTTCCAGGAGGGGATGCCGGCGGTGCTGCAATCGTTGTGGGATGGGCTGAGGCGGACGCGCGAGGCGGCCTTCGGCCGGATCGCCCAGCTGCTGGGGGCGACGGAGATCACGGAGGCGCTCTGGGAGGACCTGGAGGCGGCCCTTCTGCAGGCCGATGTCGGCGTCCGGGTGAGCACGGAGCTCCTCGGTCGCCTGCGGGAGCGGGTCCGTCGGGAAGGGATCACACGGGCGGATCGCTTGCGGGCGCTCCTCCAGGAGGAGCTGCGGGCGATCCTGGGGAATCCCCCTCCGCTGAACTTGGGGCGGCGGCCGCTGGAGGTGGCGCTCGTGGTCGGCGTGAACGGCTCGGGAAAAACGACCACGGTGGCCAAGCTGGCCCATTACTTCCGGCGGCAGGGCCGGCGGGTGTTGTTGGCAGCGGCCGATACCTTCCGGGCCGCCGCGGGGGAACAGCTGGAGATCTGGGCGGAGCGGGCGGGGGCGCCATGCATCAGCGGCCTGCCCGGGGCCGACCCCGGCGCGGTCCTCTTCGACGCCCTGCAAGCCGCCCGCGCCCGGGGCTACGACCTGGTCCTGGCGGATACGGCCGGACGGCTCCACACCAAATACAACCTGATGCAGGAGCTCCGCAAGATCCGGAACGTGGCGGCGAAGGTGATCCCGGATGCCCCCCATGAGGTCTGGCTGGTGCTCGATGCGACCACCGGGCAGAACGCCCTCGCCCAGGCACGGGAGTTCCATCAGGCGGTAGGGGTGACCGGCCTGATCCTCACCAAGCTGGACGGCACGGCCAAGGGGGGGGCGATCTTCGCGATCGCCCGGGACCTGGGGTTGCCGGTGCGGTTCGTCGGCGTTGGGGAGGGCCTGGAGGATCTGTTGCCCTTCGACGCGGACGCCTTTGTGGAGGGGCTTTTTGAAAACGCGCCGTCCGCATCGGTCCGGGCGTAAGGCCCACTGATGCCTTCGTGAATCCTGAGCGGAGGCCCCATAAAAGGAGGCTGAGAATGAATGCGTTGCGCGAGCGACTGGAGGCGTTGACGCTGACCCTGGAAGATCTCCTGGACCGCCTTTGACATCCCGGGGAAAGAGGCGGAGATCCGGAAGCTGGAGGAGGAGGCCACCCGGCCGGACTTTTGGGATTCGCCGGGGCGAGCGCAGGAGGTCATGAAGCGTCTCGGCCGCCTCAAGGAAGAAGTGGAAGGCTGGCTCCGGTTGCGCCGGAGGGTCCAGGAGGCCCAGGAGCTCCTCGACCTGGCCGAGGCGGAGGAGGACGAGGCGCTGGCGACGGATCTCGAGCGCGAGATCAAATCTTTAGAGGAGGAGATCCGCCGCCATCAATTCGAGGTCTGGATGTCCGGCCCTTACGACCCCAACGATGCGATCCTGGCCATCCACGCGGGGGCGGGGGGGACGGACGCCCAGGATTGGGCGGAGATGCTGTTGCGCATGTATCTGCGCTGGGCCGAGCGCCGCGGGTGGGAGGCCGAGCTGTTGGATCGAGTGGACGGCGAGGAGGCGGGGATCAAGAGCGCCACGGTCCTGGTGAAAGGACCTTACGCCTATGGCTACCTGAAGGCGGAGAAAGGCGTGCACCGGCTGGTCCGCATTTCCCCCTTCGACGCCGCCCGCCGCCGCCACACGTCCTTCGCCCTGGTCGAGGTGTGGCCGGACATCGGGGAGAGCCCCGAGATCGTGATCCGCCCCGAGGACATCATCATCGAGACCTTCCGGGCCTCCACGGCCGGCGGCCAGCACATGCAGAAGAACGAGACGGCGGTCCGCATCCGACACATCCCAACCGGGATCGTGGTCTCATGCCAGAACGAGCGGAGCCAGACGCAGAATAAGGAGACCGCGCTGAAGATCCTGAAGGCCCGCCTGGCGGAGCTGGAGGAGCAGAGGCGACGGGCGGAGATCGCCGCGCTCAAAGGGGAGCACGTGAGCGCCGAGTGGGGGAATCAGATCCGCTCCTATGTCCTTCACCCCTACCAGCT
>JBEPYX010000417.1:0-2219 GCA_041641155.1 Thermoflexus sp. | reverse complement strand
CCAACAACGGCTTCATGGCCGGGACCCCGGTCCCCGAGGAGCGCCGCCGGCCCGGCTACCGCACCCTGGACCCCGTCCCAGTGCTCCGGGTGGAGGCGCCCGACGGGAAGATCCTCTGGGAATACCGCCAGCCGGAGGTCCAGGCGATTTTGGACCCGCGGGTGGCGTATCTGATCACCAGCATCCTCTCGGACAACGCCGCCCGCTGGGAGGCCTTCGGGCGGGGGAACGTCCTGGAGCTCTCGCGACCGGCGGCGGTCAAGACCGGGACGACGAACGATTTCAAAGACAACTGGACCATCGGCTACACGCCGCAGCTGGCCGTGGGGGTATGGGTGGGGAACACCGACAACACGCCGATGGAGAACGTATCGGGGATCGCGGGAGCGGCCCCCATCTGGCACGACGTGATGGAATACGCCCACCGGGATCTCCCGTTGGAGCCTTTCCAGCGGCCGCCCGGGCTCATCGAGAAGACCATCTGCGCGGTCTCCGGAAAGCTCCCCGGTCCCTACTGCCCGACCGTGCGGGAGCTCTTCATCCCCGGCACCGAGCCCCAGGAGGTCTGCGACCTCCACCAGGCGTTCCTGATCAACCGGGAGACCGGGAAGCTGGCCACCGCCAGCACGCCCCCTGACAAAATCGAAGAAAAGGTCTTCCTCGTGGTGCCGCCGGAGGCCCTGGACTGGGCCCGGTCGGCTGGCATCCCCCAGCCGCCCACGGAATACGACACCCAGTTCGCCCAGCCCGTGGGCGATGTGGCCATCCTGAACCCCGCCCCCTACGCCTACGTCCGAGGGATCGTCCCCATCCTCGGCAACGCCCGGGGCGACGTGGCCTTCTACCGGGTCGCGGTGGGTGCCGGCCTGAACCCCACGGCCTGGATTCCCATCGGGCCGGAGCACGGCCACCCGGTCGACAACGGCCTCCTGGAGAACTGGGACACAGCCGGGTTTGCCGACGGCCTCTACACGCTGCAGCTCACCGTGGTCCGGCACGACGGGAGCGCCCACACAGCCGTGGTGCCGGTGACGGTGGACCACACCCCGCCGTCGGTGCGGGTAGTGTACCCGCGGGAGGGAGAGCGCTACAGCCTCGCCGATGAATGGATCAGCGTGAACACAGAGGTCTCGGACAACTACGCGATGGACCGGGTGGAGTTCTATGTGGACGGACAACCCTTCGCGGTGCGTGACGCGCCCCCCTTCAACGCCAAGTGGTATTTCCGGCAGGCGCCGCGGGATCAGCTGCTCGGGTGCCACGAGTTCTGGGTGAAAGCCTACGACAAGGCCGGCAACGAGGCCGAGAGCAACCACGTCCGCGCCTGTGTGAACCGATAACCCCGCTCTTGCCGAAGACCCCGCCTTCCGGCTATACTCATATTGCCAACATTCCTCCAACTCCGGGCGTGCTGGGGGCGGAGGGGCTGGGCGTCGCCCGGCCCCCCTTCCCCTCCATGGATGTGGGGGATCGTTGGGTAGGGGCGCGATGGCGGCGGAGCTCCTGATCGCCAGAACGAAGATCCACCCGCCAGTGCGGCGCGGTCCGCTGCTGGATCGTCCCCGCCTGTTGAACTTCCTCCACGAGAACATCGACAAAACCCTCATCCTCATCTCCGCGCCAGCCGGATACGGGAAGACTTCGCTCCTCATCCAGTTCTACCACGACACCGACCTCCCCGTCGCCTGGTATAGCCTGGATGAGACGGACCAGAACACCCATCGCTTCGTGGAGCATCTGGTCGCCGCCCTGCGGGAGCGCTTCCCCACCTTCGGCCGCACCACCCTGGGCGTCCTGCGGGCCGGGATGAGCCCGGACGCGGTGGCCACGGCTATGATCAACGACATGCTGGAGAACATCCCGGATTACTTCGTCCTCATCCTGGACGACTACCACGTCGTGGCCGAGCACCCGGGGATCCGTCTCCTGGTCCACCGCCTGCTGGAGCACGCGCCCGAGCACCTTCACATCCTCCTGTCCAGCCGCGGCCCCCACGGCCTTCCCCTTACCCGCCTGGTCGCCCGCCAGCAGGCCACGGGCCTCGGCGCCCAGCACCTCGCCTTCACCCCCGAGGAAGTCCGCGCCCTCTTCGCCCGCCACTACACGCTGGAGCTCTCCGAAGCCGAGGCCCAGGCCCTGGCCCGCGAGACCGAAGGCTGGATCACCGCCATCCTGCTGCTGGCCCAGCACCTCGGGGAGCCAGGCGCCCGGCCGAGCCT
>JBEPYX010000416.1:0-2220 GCA_041641155.1 Thermoflexus sp. | reverse complement strand
CGCAGCGCCTCCAGCCACTCAGGATGCCGGTCCAGCAGACGCACCAGGCTCTCAAAATCCCGAACCGTAAACGCCATCGAGGGATCTCAGACTTAAGGGGTTCACTGACGGATTTCACGAGACCTCATCCCCTATCCCCCTCGCCCTCTCCTTCTCTCTCACCCGGCGCGGGGAAGGGGAAGTGAGGTCCACTGTTTCCACCCCCAAGGGGCTTCTCTTTCCTTCCGAGCATTGCCTGAACCCGCTCCACCCCTTTACATGCTCGGATCTCCCGGCCCTGCGCGCCCTATGCAGGGGCAGGCCCAACAAGCCATTCGGTCCACCTCTTATTGGCTACCCGGATCGCACCCCGCCGGGCACTGCCGCCGGATGGAACGGTTCGTCAATCGGACTTATTCTATCATGCCTCCTACAAAGAGGCAAACCGATTTCCTCCCACTCCCTTTTTTAAATTCAAGAGGTCGCTTTCTTCACAAATTAAAGAGGGCCGCGCGTTTCCAACGCGCGGCCCTCGGCCCAACGGATCATGGCGTGCGGCCGGATCCCGGCCTGGCGCGAGGAGCCTCTTCACTTCATCATATGCTTTTCGATATAGGCGACCGCCTCGCCGACCGTGGTGATCTTCTGCGCATCCTCGTCGGAGATCTCACCACCGAAGCGCTCCTCCAAGGCCATGATCAGCTCCACCAGGTCCAGGGAGTCCGCCTCCAAATCCTCCCGGAAGCGGGCTTCCGGCGTCACCTTCTCCGGTGGCACGCCGAGCACTTCGACGATCACATCTCGCACTTGTTCGAACACTGCACTCATGGAGACCTCCTGCTCGAAGTTGGGTTCGCCGTCGGCGCGAGGGCTCCGGGATGGGTCAGCTCCGTCCCCATGCTTCCGACAGCGGGGACATCCTTCCAGCCCACGGAAGGGCGCCGAAGGCGCCTTCCGCGCCTATCCCAGATCCACAACGGCGCACCGGCGCGCTGAGTTGGTTAGCATTCTATCCGGTACCGAGAGGACGTCAAGGACGCCCAGAGGATAAGAGGCTTCCGACCGGGCCAGCAAAGCGGGCCTCCCGGGATCGCTCCCGGAACGCCTGGGCGCTTGACATTCTCTCCTGCGCCGAAGTAAGATGACTCCGATTGATAAAACACCAGAGGGTAAGTCCCGTTACGCCAAGCGAGGCCGGCGGGCTCCGCACCTGGCGCGTTGATGGGTTGAACCAGTGGCCATGATCTCCCAGCGGAAGGCCGATCACATCCGGATCAATCTGGAAGAGGACGTTAGTTTCGGAAGGCTCACCACCGGCTTCGAGCGCCTGCGCTTCATCCACCGGGCCCTCCCCGAGCTGGATCTTCAGGAGATCGATCTCTCCACCGTGTTCTTCGGGAAACCGCTGAACGCCCCGCTGCTCATCTCCTCGATGACCGGCGGGACGGAGGAGGCCGCCCGGATCAACCGGAACCTGGCCGAGGCCGCCCAGGCCTACGGCATCGCGATGGGCTTGGGGTCCATGCGCGCCGTCCTAGAACACCCGGAGCTGCTGCCCACCTTCCAAGTCCGCCGCTACGCGCCACGCATCCTCCTCTTCGCTAACCTGGGAGCGGTCCAGCTGAACTACGGCTACACGGTGGATCACTGCCGGCGGGCGGTAGAGCTGGTAGAGGCCGACGCCCTGATCCTGCACCTCAACCCCCTCCAGGAGGCGCTGCAGCCCGAGGGGGACACCAATTTCGCTGGCCTGCTGCGTAAGATCGAAGCCGTGTGCCGAGCCCTCCCCGTCCCCGTGGTCGTGAAGGAGGTCGGCTGGGGGATCTCTGAAGCGGTGGCCCGGATGCTGGCCGAGGCCGGGGTAGCCGCAATTGATGTGGCGGGGGCAGGCGGGACCTCGTGGAGCCAGGTGGAGATGCACCGGGCTCCCGACGAGCTGCACCGGCAGGTGGCAGCGGCATTCCGGGAGTGGGGGATCCCCACCGCGGAGGCCATCCGCATGGCCCGGCGGGGAGCCCCCGGCCTGCCGATCATCGCCAGCGGAGGGATCCGGGACGGCGTGGAGGTGGCCAAGGCCATCGCCCTGGGCGCTTCCCTGGCCGGGATGGCCGGGCCCTTCCTACGGGCAGCCGTGGTCTCCGTGGAGGCAGTGGCAGAGACCATTGAGGTGATCACCCGCCAGTTGCGGATCGCCATGTTCTGTGTGGGAGCGCGGGATCTGGCCTCCCTGCGCTCGGTTCC
>JBEPYX010000415.1:0-2223 GCA_041641155.1 Thermoflexus sp. | reverse complement strand
GGAAGCGCTCCGCTCGAGCCGGGCCCTTGGTGAATTCCGCCGCTTTCGATTACCATTGGCTCAGGATCGCCACCCGGTTGTGGACCTGAAGGCCCTTGGCGATGGCGCTTTGAACACCTCACCGCCATGGGACATTATCCCCAAAGGGAACCGACGACCATCCCTTGAGAAGCCGGACGAGGCGCCATGCGGAGGCGGCCGGCACCCTTATCGCCAACTGACACCGCCCAGATCGAGTGGATCCTGGGCAACCTGCGCTGGCTGCTCATCGCCGCGATGGCTGCGGCGGTGGCCCTGAACCCAGGCGCCTGGCAGGCGTCCGAAGCCGCCTTCCTGGTCCTCCTGATCCTCACCGGCCTCTACAACATCCTGGTCCTGCTCGTCCTCACCTTCCGGCGCTCCCTCTTCCCGCTCCCCGCTCTCACCCTGGCCGTGGACACATTGCTGACGTTCTCCTTCATCGCCCTCACCGGGGGGGTGGACAGCCCGCTGTTGTTCTTCGCCTTCCTGCCGATCCTCACCGCCGCCCTGCGGATCGGCTGGTGGGCGGGGGAGTTGATCACCCTAGGCCTGATCGGCGGGCTGATCCTCTGGGAGTGGATCCAACGGCGTGAGGGGCTGGCCTTTCCCACGCTTCTCATCCAGGGGAGCGTCCTGGGGCTGGGCGCGCTGCTGGCGGGGGTGGTGGGCGATCGCCTGAAGTCCGAGGTTCTGCGGGAGCTTCAGGCGCGCGAGGCCGCCCAGCGGCGGCTGCTCGCCCAGGCCCGCCAGCAGCTTCAAGGGATCTTCGAGCTGGCCGCCGCCCTCGGGCAGATGCGGCGAACGGAGGAGATCCTTCACACCACCCTGGAGGTCAGCGAGAGCCTGTTCCGAGGGGCCGGGCATCCATCCCCGCCGATGTTCATCGCGCTCCTGGATCCACATGGGTTGCGGATCGCCGCCGCCCGCCGCCTCCCGCCCCGAGATGAGCGAGCCCATCTCCCTGGGCTGGCAGGGGCAATCCGGGAGGCCATGGAGAGCGGAGAGCCGGTCGTATGCCCCCACCCGACCCAGGATCCGGAGCTGGGCCAGCTGACCATCATCCGCATCGCCCGGGCGGCGATCGTCCTCCCGCTGGGGATCGGGCCTGAGCGCTACGGGGTCCTGGTGATCAGCAGCTCAGACCCTCAGGCATTCACCGGTGAGCGCCGGGATCTGTTGCGGATCATCGCCACCCAGGCCTCCATCGCCCTACAGAACGCGGTGCTCTATCATACCCTGCAGCGGGAGAAAGAACGGCTGGTGGAGGTGGAGGAAGAGGCCCGACGACGGCTGGCCCGGGAGCTCCACGACGGCCCGACCCAGAGCGTGGCGGCCCTGGCGATGCGTCTGAACTTCCTCCAGAAGCTGCTCCAGCATGATCCAGACCAGCTCCCCGCGGAGTTGAGGAAGACCGAACAGATGGCCCACCAGGCGGTCCAGGAGCTGCGCCAGTTCCTGTTCCGCCTGCGGCCGCTGATCCTGGAATCCCAGGGCCTGGTGGCCGCCCTCACCCACCTGGCTGAGCGGCTCCAGGAGACCGAACGGTTCGCCATCCATTTGGACGTGGATCCGGCGGTGGATCGGATCCTGGATGCTAATGCGAAGGGGCTGGTGTTCTCGATCATCGAGGAAGCCCTGAACAACGCCCGCAAGCACGCCGACCCCCAGAACGTGTGGATCCGCACGCGGGCGGAGGGGAACCGGCTGATGGTGATCGTGGAGGATGACGGGCGCGGCTTCGATCCGCAGGCCCTGCGGGCGGATTACAGCCGCCGGGGCAGCATGGGGATGCTGAATATGGTGGAGCGGGCGGAGCTGCTGGGCGGGGAATTCGGCATCGAATCCGCGCCCGGCCAGGGCACGCGCATCCGGCTTCAGGTCCCGATCCCGAACGCCGCCCCGGAGGACCCGCACGCTTCCCCGGAAGGAGCGACATGAACGCCTGGGCGCCGGCACTGCTCCTGGGCCTCCTCGCGCTGGCCATCGAAGCCCTCGCCCCCACGCTCCAGCGGCGGGCGCCCGGATGGGGCCAGGCCCTCCTGGAAGGAGGCGCGCCCCTGGCCTACGGCCTTCTTCCCCTCTGGGTCGCGTTGCGGTTCGGGTGGCTCAGCCTACGGGAAGTCGGGCTGTCCGGGCCGCTCCGCCTGGCCCCTGGAACCCTCCTGGGCTGGTCGGCCGCCGATTGGGTCCGCGGCGTTGGGC
>JBEPYX010000414.1:0-2229 GCA_041641155.1 Thermoflexus sp. | reverse complement strand
GCTGACTCGGAATCCACCCGCCGGGACCTCATCCGCCTCTGGGGGGTTCCGCCGGAGCGGATCTCGGTGCTCTATAGCGGCGTGGAGCCCCGCTTCCGCCCCATCGAGGATCCGGAGGAACAGGCCCGGGTCCGGGCCCGCTACGGGCTGGGCCCATGGCCGTTTCTGCTCACTGTGGGGACGGTGCAGCCGCGCAAGAACTACCCGCGCCTCATCGAGGCCTTCGTCGCCCTGGTTCGCGAGGGGACCTTCCCCGAAGGCCATCTGGTCATCGTCGGCGAGGCAGGCTGGAAGGCGGAGGGCACTTTCGAGGCGATCCAGCGCTCCGGGATGGCGGATCGGATCCATTGGCTGGGGTTCGTGGCCGATGAGGATCTGCCCGCCTTGTATTCCGCGGCGACGGCCTTTGCCCTGGTCTCCCGGTATGAGGGCTTCGGCCTGCCGGCTCTGGAGGCAATGGCTTGTGGGACCCCCGTGGTGGTTTCGCGGACCTCATCGTTGCCGGAGGTGGTGGGCGAGGCAGGGGTGCAGGTGGACCCGGAGTCGGTGGAAGACATCGCGCGGGGGCTTCGGGTGGCCCTGGAGGATCCGGAGCGGCGGGCGGCGCTGCGGGCCGCGGGTCTGGAGCGGGCGCGCCGGTTCACCTGGGAGGCCGCGGCCCGGCGATGGGGGGAGATCGTGGAGGCCCTCCTGCGGGAGGGGAGCGATGGAGCCGCATGAGCGGGCCGGTCTCCCCTTGCCGCTCATCGGATCGGCAAGGATGATGGAAGGGAAGCCCGCGCGGCGGATCGCTAAGCCCGGAGGCCGATCCACACGATGTCGTGCGCGTTCGTGCTGAGTGGGGGTGGCAATCGGGGCCCGCTGCAGGTGGGCGCGCTGCGGGCGCTGCTGGAGCGCGGGATCGAGCCGGATTTCCTGGTTGGGACTTCGGCTGGGGCCATCAACGCCGTCGCCTTCGCGGCGGACCCGACGCTGCCTGGCGTGGAGCGCCTGGCGGATGCCTGGCGACGCGTCCGTCGGACCGATATCTATCCCGGCCACATTTGGACGATCCTCTGGCGCCTCCTGACTCGCCAGGACAGCCTGTTCGACGGATCGGGGCTGCGGCGGATTCTGCAGGCCCATCTCCCACCGGGCGTCCGCACCTTCGGCGATCTTCGGCGGCCCTGCTACGTCACCGCGGCGGACCTGCGCACGCAGCAGCTGGTCCTCTTCGGGGAAGACCCCTCCACCCCGCTGCTGGAGGCGGTCCTGGCCAGCGCGAGCGTCCCAGGGATCCATCCCCCCGTTCGCTTCCGGAATATGCAGCTGGTGGATGGGGGGGTGGTGGCAGTGGTGCCGATCACCATCGCGGTTGAGAAAGGCGCGCAGGTGCTTTATGTCCTCGACTTGAGCTTCAGCCCCCAAGTGCTCCCGCCGCGGCGCGGGGTGGCGGAGATCCTCATGGCCGCCTACCAGACCCTCTTGAGCGAGCAAACTTTGGACGATCTGGGCGACGCGCTGCAAGCCCCTGTGACCGTCCATCACGTTTGTCTAACGGCCTTCCGGGAGATCTCGTTTCTGGATTTCTCCCGGACGGTGCAGATGCTGGAGGCCGGCTACGAGGCGATGCGGCGCTACCTCGAGGATCCGCGGCCGGATCAGGTCTGCGAGGCGACCGCCGAAGGTGTGCGGAGCCTCTCCGCCCAGGCCATCCCGGGCGGCGGGCGCGTCTACCTTTCGCCGCGCCGCCGCCGGCTGCTCCGGATGACGGCGCCGAAAGGATAGGCCCGCCTACCCTTTTGGTGGCTCTCATCTCATCCAGGAGGGCTTCATGGTCTACATCGCGGTGGATCTCGGAGGGACGAAGATTCGGGCGGCGCGGTACGATGAGGAGGGGCGGATCCTGGCCCGCGCCCAGGGCCCGACGCGGCCGGAGGAAGGGGTGGAGGCGGTGATCGCCCGCATCATCGAGGCCATCGAGGCCGTCTGGGCCCGCGAGGAGCCGGTGGAGGCCATCGGGGTGGGCGCCCCGGGCCCGCTGGATCCCCGCACTGGAGTGGTGCGTACGGCGCCCAACCTGGGCTGGGAGAACGTCCCCCTGGCGGATCGGCTTCGGGAGCGGTTTCAGGTGCCGTGCTTTGTAGGCAACGACGCCAACCTGGCGGCCCTGGGGGAATGGCAGTATGGGGCGGGCCGCGGGCATGCCCATCTCGTGTACCTGACCGTCAGCACCGGCATCGGGGGCGG
>JBEPYX010000413.1:0-2232 GCA_041641155.1 Thermoflexus sp. | reverse complement strand
CCCATGGCCATATCGATCATTTCGGGGGAGTGGTCCTCGTCCGCCAGCAGAGCGCGGCGCCCGTGTTCGTCCACGAGCTGGACCGGCGGGTGCTGGTGAATTTCCGGGAGCGCCTGATCACCGTCGCTCGGGAGATACGCCATTTCCTGACCCAAGCCGGCGTTCCCCCCGAGCGGCGAGCCGCCATGCTGGATCTTTACTTCAGCGTAAAGGCCCTATTCCCATCCACAACGGTGGAGGGCACGCTGGCAGACGGGGAGACGCTCTTCGGCTTCCTGCAGGTGCACCACACCCCAGGGCATTGCCCGGGCCAGGTCTGCCTCCAAGTGGATGAAGCGCTCCTGACCTCCGATCACGTCCTGCCTCGCACCACGCCCCATCAGGCCCCGGAACAGATCACCCGCTCCACTGGCCTGGGGCACTACCTGGAATCCCTGCGCCGGGTGGCGGCGATCCCAGGGATCGCGATCGCCTTCGGCGGCCACGAGGATCCCATCCTCGACCTCTACGGGCGGGTGGCGGCCATCGAGGTCTTCCACCGCCAGCGCCTGGAACAGGTCCTGGAGATCTGCCGTGAGCCCCGCACCATCGCCGAGATCTCCAAGGCCCTCTTCGGCTCGCGGTCCGGCTACGGGGTGCTCCTGGCCCTCCTTGAGACAGGCGCCCACGTGGAATATCTCTACGATCGGGGCGAGCTCCAAGTGGCGAACCTGGACCAGTTGGAGCGGGAGCCCGAGGCACCGATCCGCTACCAGAGGCTGTGATATGCCGCGCTGGGTAGATATCGGAATCGCCTGGCTGATTATCGCCACCGTGGCCATCGTCCAAGAGCGTTCCCGCGCCTTGGCCGGGGTCCTGGCGGCGATGCCGGTGAGCATTCCCCTCGCGATGTGGATCGTTTACCGTGAAACCCGAGATTTAGCTCAGACGGCCCGCTTCGCCCAGGCCGCCCTTCTAGCCCTCTTGGCCTCCCTCGGGTTCGTCCTCACGGCCTGGTTGCTGCTATCCCGCCGGGTCCCCTTCGGCTGGAGCATCGCCGGGGGATATGCCGCGTGGTTGGCCACGCTGCTGCTCCTGCGCGGGCTCGGGCTCCTGCGTTGAGCCGCCTCGGATGCGCGGGCGAGCGGGGAAGGCGTGGGCCAGCTGGCACGGGAGCAGGACGGTGAAGGTGCTTCCCTTCCCCAGCTCGCTCTCGGCCCACACCCGGCCCCCGTGGCGCTCCACGATGGACTTCACAATGGCCAGGCCCAGGCCGGTCCCCTCCGCCGCCTCGCCCTCCCGGCGGACGCGATAGAACTTGCTGAAGATGTGGGGGAGGTCCGCCGGGGGAATCCCCACCCCGGTGTCACGCACCTGCACGGCGATGTGGTCCTCCTGCGCCTGGGCCCGCAGGGTGATGCGCCCGCCCGGAGGGGTATATTTCACCGCGTTGCTCAACAGGTTCAGGAACACCTGCTCCAGGCGGCGGGGATCCCCCTGGATCGGGGGGAGGTCTGGAGGGATCTCCAGGATCAGGGCATGCTGCTTCTCCTCCGCCTGGGGGCGGATGATCTGCACCGCCCCGTTCAGGATCTCCGCCAGGGAGCACGTCTCGATGGAAAGGGCGTAGCCCGCCTCCAACCGGGAGAGGTCCAGCAGGTTGTTCAACAGCTCCACGATGGTCTGCATCGCCCGCTCGACCTTCTCCACGAACTCCTGCTGGCGGGGGTTCAGAGGGCCCACCCGGGGGAGCAGGCTGACATAGCCCCGGATGGTGGTCAGCGGGGTGCGGATGTCGTGGGAGACGATGGAGATGAACTCGGATTTGATGCGGTCCAGCTCCTTCAGGTGGGTGATGTCCCGCATCACCATCACATAACCCACGCCGTCCACCGCGGTCAGGCTGGCTTGGAACGTCGACCGGTTCGGGAGGGTGACCTCCTGGCGGACGGTCTGGCCGATGGGAGGCTTGCAGTCGAAGAGAGAGCGGATCTCCTCGTGGGCCACCATCACCCGCAACGGCCGGCCCAGCGCCTCCGGGGGGAGGCCGAGGTGCTGGCGGGCGGAGCGGTTCATCAGGATGAGTGTCCCCTCGAAATCCGCCACCAGAACGGGATCTTCAATGCCCTGGAGGATGGCCTCGAGCTTCCCCTTCTCCCGCCGGATCACCTCGAAGAGCCGGGCCTTCTCGATGGCCACGGCCGCGTAATCCCCCAGCATCGTCAGGAAGTGGACATCGGCTTCCGAGAAGGA
>JBEPYX010000412.1:0-2241 GCA_041641155.1 Thermoflexus sp. | reverse complement strand
TCGAGGAGCTCCGGGTCCTGATCCGGTTCCTGGAGGAGATGGGGGTGCCCCCGGCGCGCTACCGGATCTCGTTCACGATGGTGCGGGGCCTGGAGTATTACACCGGCCCCATCTTCGAGACGGTGGTCACCGAACCGAAGATCGGCTCCATCACCGGGGGCGGCCGTTACGACGGCCTGGTCGGCCTGTTCGCCAAGCAGAGCGTCCCGATGACGGGGACCAGTTTCGGGATCGAGCGGATCATCGATGTGATCCAGGAGCTGGGGATGGCTCCCCCGGATCTGCCCCGCACGCCGATCCAGGTGCTGGTGACGGTGTTCGACGAGCCCCGGATGGGGGCATCCATCGCCCTCGCCCGGGCGTTCCGGCAGGCGGGGCTCCGCACGCTGCTCTACTTCGAGCCCCGCCGTCTGGAAGTCCAGCTGCGCTACGCCCACCAGAAGGGGATCCCCTTCGTCGCCATCGTGGGCCCCGATGAGGCAGCGCAGGGGATGGTGACGGTGCGGGCGATGGACAGCGGGCAGCAGCGAACCCTGCCGCCGGGGGAGGCGGCGCGCTGGATCCAGAACGCCCTGGGAGGGGGGCGCGATGGCGGATGAACGGGTGGGGGTGATCGGGCTGGGGTATGTGGGGCTGCCGCTGGCGGTGGCCTTCGCCGAGGCGGGGTGCGAGGTGGTGGGGGTGGACGTGGACCGGGGGAAGGTGGCGGCCCTGATGGCCGGGCACAGCCCGATCCGGGATGTGCCGACGGAGGCGCTGGGGGCGGCCCTGAGGAGCGGCCGGTTCCGGGTGACCACGGACTATGGGGCCCTGGCGGGGGTAGAGGCGATGTTCATTTGCGTGCCCACGCCCTATGACCCGATGCGGGCGCCCGATCTGTCGTATGTGCGGGCGGCGGCGGAGGGGATCGTGCCCTATCTGCGGCGGGGGCACCTCGTGGTGCTGCAAAGCACCACATATCCGGGGACGACGGAGGAGGTGGTGCGGCCGATCTTGGAGCGGAGCGGGTTGGTGGCGGGGGAGGACTTCGACCTAGCCTTCTCGCCGGAGCGGATCGACCCCGGGAACCGGGAGTGGACGGTGCGGAACACGCCGAAGGTGGTGGGGGGCGTGACCCCCCGGAGCACGGCGCGGGCGGCGGCGCTGCTGAGGCGGTTGGGGGCGCCGGTGCACGAGGTGTCCTCGCCGCGGGTGGCGGAGATGAGCAAGCTGCTGGAGAACATCTTCCGGAGCGTGAACATCGCCCTGGTGAACGAGCTGGCGCTGCTGTGCGAGCGGATGGGGATTGACGTGTGGGAGGTGATCGAGGCGGCGAAGACGAAGCCCTTCGGGTTCATGGCCTTTTATCCGGGGCCCGGCGTGGGGGGGCACTGCATCCCCGTGGACCCCTATTACCTTTCCTGGAAGGCACGCGAGTATGACTTTTACACGAAGTTCATCGAGCTGGCGGCCGAGGTAAATCAGGCGATGCCCTTCCACGTGGTGCACAAGGTGGAGGAGGCGCTGGATCGGTTTGCCGGGAGGGGGCTGCGGGGATCGCGGGTGCTGGTGCTGGGGGTGGCCTTCAAACGAGAGGTGGACGACGCCCGCAACAGCCCGGCGGAGCGGATCATCGAGCTGCTGCTGGGGCGCGGGGCGGAGGTGGCTTATCATGACCCCTACATCCCGCGGTTCCGCGTGGGAGGGGATGTGTTCCAGCGGGAGGCGCGGGAGCTGGCGTCGGTGCCGCTGGAGGAGGGACGGCTGCGATGGGCGGACGTGGTGGTGATCGTGACCGGGCACCGGGCGGTGGACTACGGGAAGGTGGTGCGGGAGGCGCGGCTGGTGGTGGACACATGCAACGCCACCATGGGGCTCCCCCATGCCTCCGCCGTCGTCGTCCGCCTCGGCGCCCCGATGCCGGAGCCATGAGATAGGGGGAACGCCCTGATGGATCCAAGAGGGCCCACGGAGATCCGGACCGCAATGGCCTCCCAAGGGCGTTTGTGGGTGGCACGGGCGGCGGTGGTGATCCTCTTCATCGGCGCTGTCTGGTTCACGCTGCGCTACCGGGATCATTTCCAGGAATGGGCGCGCGTCGGCTACCCGGCGATCTTCGTGATCAGCGCCCTGACGAACGCGACGCTTATCCTCCCATTGCCCGGCCTGGCGGTGACTACGCTGGCCGGCGGGATGTTCAACCCGTGGCTGGTGGGGATTGTCGCCGGGCTGGGGCAGGCGGTGGGGGAGCTGACCGGATAC
>JBEPYX010000411.1:0-2244 GCA_041641155.1 Thermoflexus sp. | reverse complement strand
AAGTAACCGCGACGCCGCCTCTGTTCCCCACCATTCCCTTTTGGGGAGGGCACACCAACAGCGGCGGTGGATTTTGTCTTCCCTTTTCTCTGTGTTAGGATGGATGTGAGATGGCGAGTTCCACGGCGAGGTGATCGAATGGCTTCCGCGATCCGCGAGACCATCCCGCTGGAGGTTGCCCCGGCCGCGCCGTCGCGCCCCGCCCGACGTCCGGAGTGGTTGAAGGTCCGGGCCCCTCAAGGGGAGACCTATGAGTTCGTCCTCAGGCTGATGCGGAGCAAGCGCCTTCACACGGTTTGCGAGGAGGCTCGTTGCCCCAACATCGGGGAATGCTGGGGGCACGGGACGGCCACGTTCATGATCCTGGGGGATGTGTGCACGCGTTCCTGTCGTTTCTGCGCGGTCAAGACCGGCCGCCCCCTGACGGTGGATTGGGAGGAGCCCGACCGGGTGGCGGCGGCTGTGCAGGCGATGGGCCTCTCCCATGTGGTGATCACCTCGGTCAACCGGGACGAGCTGCCGGACGGCGGGGCCACCCTGTTCGCCATGACCATCCGCCGGATCCGGGAGCGGGTCCCCGGCTGCACCGTGGAGGTGCTCACGCCGGACTTCAAGGGCTCCATCGATGCCCTGCGCATCGTCATCGAGGCGCGACCGGACATCTTCAACCACAACGTGGAGACGGTCCCCCGGCTGTTCAAGAAGGTGCAGCCTCAGGACCGCTACGAGTGGGCGATGGCCACCCTTTCCAACGCGAAGAAGCTGTGGCCGGAGTGCGTCACCAAGTCGGGGATCATGGTGGGGCTGGGGGAGACGTGGGAGGAGATCATCGAGGTGATGAAGGATCTGCGGGCGGTAGGGGTGGACATCCTCACCATCGGCCAGTATCTCCAGCCCTCCCGCAACCATCTCCCCGTCGAGCGGTTCTACCGCCCGGAGGAGTTCGAGGCGCTTCGGCGAATCGGCTACGAGCTGGGGTTCCGCTGGGTGGAGAGCGGCCCGCTGGTGCGTAGCAGCTACCGGGCGGAAGCCCAGGCCCGCGCCCTCTCCCGCGTCCCCCGCCCCTAGGGCCCTGGAGGCCCACGACCTCGTCCTCACTTATCGGGATAGAAAAGCGAAGCGCCGGGGGCCGCCATCCCCGGCGCTCGGCTAAAAGGAGGAGAAGAGGTTCCGCCCGCTGCTCACTTCCAAATGTAGCACGCTGCTGCCTTCCGATCTGGACGCGTGATTGACGTTTCCCCCACGCTTGCCCGACGCCGGATCCTACCCCCTGACCCGGCCGCGGATGCTGCCCCAAAGGCCTCGGGACCTGCCGGCACGCGGCTCCTGTGGCATCCTCGTGGGTGCGGGCCGCCTCGTCGGCTTGTCGAGCTGGGGGCGATGGAGGGGTGGATCCTTGGTTCGGGAAACCCTGTTTTCGGGAGCGTTCGCGATGGCGGTGGATTGGCCGGCGGTTCGCACGGAACAGCTGACGCGGGTGTATCGGGTGGCCCGGAAGCGGGGCCAGCCCCCTCAGGAGCGGGTCGCGCTGCACGGTGTGGATCTGGAGATCCGCCCCGGGGAGCTGTTCGGCCTGCTGGGGCCCAACGGGGCGGGGAAGACCACCTTGATCAAGATCCTGACGACCCTGCTCCTGCCCACCTCGGGTCGGGCCTGGGTCGCCGGCTACGATGTCGCCACCCAGCCCAAGGCCGTCCGCCCCCACATCAACATGGTGGCCGGCGGCGAGTCCTGCGGCTACGGGCTGCTCACTGTGCGGGAGAACCTGTGGATGTTCTCTCAGTTCTACGGGCTGGACCATCGAACTGCCCGCCGCCGCATTGAGGGGCTGCTCGAGCGGTTCGAGCTGCGGGAGTATGGGGACACCAAGATGTCGGATCTCTCCACCGGGCTGCGCCAGAAGGTGAACATCATCCGCGGTTTCGTGACCGACCCGGCGATCCTCTTCCTGGACGAGCCCACCCTGGGGCTGGATGTCCACGCCGCCCGGCAGATCCGTGCCTTCATCCGGACGTGGATTCAGGAGCGGCCGGGGCGGACGATCCTCCTAACCACCCATTACATGCTGGAGGCGGAGGAGTTGTGCGATCGGGTGGCGATCATCGATGGGGGGCGCATCCTGGCCTGTGATGCCCCCCACGAGCTGAAGCGCCGGCTGCAGCAGGACGTTCTCTTCTCCGTTGAGGTGGCCGGATCCATGCCGCCGGCCGGGCTCCTGGGTGGGATCCCCGGAGTGCGCCAGAT
>JBEPYX010000410.1:0-2262 GCA_041641155.1 Thermoflexus sp. | reverse complement strand
CCACGCGGTGCAGCGGGTGGCGGTCCTTTCGGCCCTGGACGATCCCCGCTTCCCGCCGGTGAGGGCGGAGGAGCTGCCCCATCTGGAATACGAGATCAGCCTGCTCTCGCCGTTGTGGCCGGTGGAGTGGGTGGAGGAGATCGTCGTGGGGCGGGATGGCCTCTTCCTGATTGCGGGGGGGCGCAGCAGCCTGCTCCTCCCCCAGGTGCCGGTGGAGCAGGGATGGGATCGGGAGACCTTCCTGCGGGCCCTCTGCCTCAAGGCCGGCCTGCCGGAGGACGCCTGGCGGGCGCCGGACGCCCGGCTCTTCCGCTTCGAGGCGGAGGTGTTCCGGTAGCGGGAGGCCAACCGGGTTTCTTCGGACTGGATATCATAGGGGACCATCAGGGGCAACACCCCACGGGTCGGAGGGCTTGATCACCTTTGCTAGCTAGAAGGGTCCGATGAGGCCGCAGCCGGCGCGGATACTATTCCTGGTAATCAGCCTTACGGCATTCCTTCCGGAGGTCCCGAGATCTAGACTCCCAAGCGCGGCCAGCCCGGCGCCCCCATCGGCGGCGCCGGATTGTTTTCTCCTCCTCGAAGATGGACGCTGTCTCCCGGCGCCCGTGCGGGCGGACGCAGCGCCGCCTCCGAGGGAGCGGGTGGCGTCCGCCCCGGCGCCCTGGCGGCCCGGGGTGTTGGTGAAGCGCCGGGCCGAGGTGGCGCCCGCGGCGTTCCGCGCCGCCCTGGCCGCGGCCGGCTTCCCCCCCGCGGAGGCCCTCGCCGTCCCCCGCTGGTGGCGTGTCCCGGTTCCCCCTGGCGAAGACCCCGCCGCGATCGCCGACCGGCTCCGCCGGCGCCCTGAGGTGGAGGTCGCCGAGGTCGAGCGCACGGTCCGCATCGCCTTCACCCCGAACGATCCTTACTACTCACTCCAATGGAACCTCCCCAAAATCCGTGCCCCGCAGGCCTGGGACCGAGCGAGCGGGTCGTCTGCGGTGTGGATCGCCATCGTGGACACCGGGGTGGATTACACCCATCCGGATCTCAGTTCTTCCCGGTTATATCTGGGCTATGATTTTGTGAAAAAGGATACCGACCCGATGGACGACCACGGCCATGGCACCCATGTGGCTGGCATCGCCGGGGCGAACACGAACAACAGTGAGGGGGTGGCCGGGGTCTGCTGGGGGTGTGACCTCCTGGCGGTGAAGGTGTTGGATGACCATGGGATGGGATACGATTCATGGGTCGCCGATGGCATTCGATATGCAGCCGATTGGGGGGTGCAGTTCGGCAAGCGCACGGTGATCAACTTGAGCCTAGGGGGCTACGGGGATAGCCTCGTCCTCGCCGACGCCGTCGCCTACGCGCAGCGCCAAGGGGCCCTGATCGTGGCCGCGGCGGGAAATGACAACACCAACTGGCTGTTTTATCCTGCCGCCTACCCAGGTGTCATCGGCGTCTCCGCCACGGATGCCAACGACCAGCGAGCCTCCTTTTCCAACTATGGATCCTATGTGGATATCGCCGCGCCGGGGGTGAGTATTTTATCTACCTTCCCGGTGTTTCTCGATCCGCTCGATCCATATGAGCGGCTGTCTGGCACCTCCATGGCGGCCCCGCACGTCGCCGGGGTGGCGGGGTTGGTGTGGTCCCTCCGGCCGGATTTCCGTGCGGCTCAGGTCTGCGGGACGCTCTTGGGGACGGCCGTGGATCTGGGGGATGTCGGTCGGGATGATCAATATGGATACGGCCGTGTGGATGCGGCGGCTGCGGTGCAGGCGGCCAGCCCCGCTGGGTCTCCGGCCGTGCCTCCACCCGCCCCCCATCGCGTCTACTTGCCGTTGATCCTACGGAATTACCTTGCGTTTTGCCCGTGAGGAGGGTGAAGAGGAGATGAGGCTGCGGGATCCGCATAGGGGGTAAGTTCGGGTCAGCCATTCACAGGAGCCCGTATCCAGGAGCCTACCGATGCCTTCGCCGGTGCTCGTGGTGCATGGGGGGGCGGGGACCATCCCGGAGGAACGGCAGGAGGCGGCGATCGCCGGGTGCCGCCGCGCCGCGCAGGCGGGATGGTCCATCCTGGCCGCCGGCGGCTCGGCCCTGGACGCGGTGGAGGCCGCCGTGCGAGCGCTGGAGGAAGATCCCATCTTCAACGCCGGCCGGGGCAGCGTGATCACCCGGGCGGGCACGGTGGAGATGGACGCCCTGATTATGGATGGGGCGACGTTGCGGGCGGGGGCCGTGGCCGCCGTCCGCCGGGTGCGCCATCCCATC
>JBEPYX010000409.1:0-2264 GCA_041641155.1 Thermoflexus sp. | reverse complement strand
ACATAGAGGCCGAAGGCGGCGGGGACGATCAGAACCACCACCATTCGCAACCCGGCGGCCAGGGTGGCGCGGAAGGGCTCCAGGCTGTCTTTCCCCTGTCGGGCGGCTACGCTTAACCCAGAGAGGCGGGGGAGGATGGCCACAGAGATGGCGGTCACCACCAGGCCCAGCGGGAACTGAATCAGGGTGGTGGCGTAGCGCATCCATGCGATGCTGTTGGGGCCGGTGTGGGAAGCCAAGTGGTAGCTCAACAGGATGGCGATCTGATTGACGGCCAACCCGAAGACCACAGGAAGGTAAAGTCGGAGGATCCGCATCAGGGCGGGGTGATACCCGGTCAACCGGGGCCACAGGCCGTAGAGGGCGGGCAGTTGCAGCAACACCTGAAGGAAGGCCCCAGCCCCCATGCCCAGGGCCAGGGCGGTCACCCCCAGGCGCTCCCCCAGCAGGAGCGCCGCCCCGACCATCGCCGCGTTGAAGGCTGCAGCCGTGAACGCCGGAAGGGTGAAGCGCTGGAAAGCCTGGAGGAGCCCGCTGATCACCCCCGCGGTGGCGATCAACCAGACCGCCGGGGTGGTCCAGCGCAGGAGCCGGGCCGTGAGGTCTAGGAGCTCGGGGTCCAGGCCGCCGGCCAGCAGCCAAGCCACTGGCCGCGCCCCGATCTCGATCAGAAGCACGGCGGCTCCCATGGCCAGCCAGACCCAAGTCAGCACAGCGCCGGCCAGGCGTCGAAGCTCCGGAAGCCGGTCCCCATATTCCCGGAACACCGGGACCAACGCGGAGCTCACCATGCCGCCCACCAGGAGGTCGTAGAGCTGAACCGGCACCACGGCGGCCGCCTCGAAGGCGCTGAGCGGCCCCGTGGATCCGAACAGCTCGCTCTTGACCGTCTCTCGGAGCAACCCGATGAGACGGCTGGTGATGTTGCCCACAGCGATGATGACCGCATCCTGGGCCAGGCGGACGGTTTCCGTTTCCCGGGGAGAGAGCCGCCGGATCAGGGATCGAAGCCGCTGTCTTTGAGGATGCATCCCCCTTTCTCCATCGCCCTGGATCGCGCCAGCGGTTCGCCACAGGGGACGCCCCGCCGCCCGCCGATGGGGACCCTCCCATACGCCCCCTCGCATTCCCGACCGTCCAGAGGCGAGGATCCCCCGTCGGTCGGAAGCATCCCCCTCGATTTTAGTGAGCCTCCTGAGGATAGGGAGGTTGCCTCCGCAGGGTCTTCGCCATGCGAAGCGCGCGGGGAAAGCGCCCATCCCGCACCTCATCGATTTGGTTGTTTCTTTCCAAAGGGGCTAAAATAGAGCAGACCGATCAGCTCGGGAGTCCGCCAATGGGTCACCCGCATCTGACGCCGGATGAGTGGTTATCCCGCCTGGAGGATCAGGTCCTCTCCGCCTTCCGGGAGCTGCGGGGGCTTTATGAGCAGGAACGGAACAGACGCGAGGAACTGGAGCGTGCCTATCGGCGGCTGAGGGATCTCGACGAGTTGAAGACCTCGTTCGTGGCTCGGGCGGGCGCGGAGCTGCGCCAGCCGCTGGGTTTGGTGATCGGCTTCTTGGAGGCCGCCCTGAGCCATGCCAGGCCCCAAAAGGACCCCGAGCTGGTCCAGAAGCTGGAGGCCGCCCTGCGCGGCGCCTACCGGCTGTTGGAGCACATCGCCCCCCTGGCCGCCTTCGCGGAGCTTCACCGCCAGCCGGTCGCTTTCGTCGAGCCGCTTCCCCTGGGCCGCCTGATCCAGGATCTGCTCCGCGCTCACGAGCCGGCGATGTCCGAGCGGAGGGTTCGGATCGAGGTTCATCTCGCCCCGGAGGCCGCCGAGACCCTGGTGGACGGAGCCTATGGCTCCTACATCCTGCGCACCCTGCTGGATTTCCTGTTCGCCGTGCACCCAGAGGGGGAAGGGATGGAGCTCCGGGGGCAGCTCAAAGAGCGGGTGCTGGTGGTCGAGATCGTGGCGCCCCATCTGGGCCTTCCGCAAGAGCTCCTGGGATGGCTGAATGAGGGAGCGGCGGAGCGGCTTTACCTCCAACCCGCCCGACCCCGCGTCGCTCCCACTGCCCTGGGGCTGGTCATCGCGAAACGGGCGGCGCAGGCCATGGGCGGGGATCTGTTCATCCGCAGCGAGGGGGAACAGGGAACTACGATCAGCGTCCTCCTCCCGGTGCGCCCCCTGGACATCGAGGATCAGATCTCCTTGTTGAGCCAGGCGCTGGAATGGCGCTCCCTCAAAGAATAACGCGTCGGGGCGCCCCCAAGGG
>JBEPYX010000408.1:0-2272 GCA_041641155.1 Thermoflexus sp. | reverse complement strand
GTGCGCTCGTTGTTCACGAACGCCCGCGCGCGGTGATAGCGCAGGAGCTCCCCGTAATCCTCCGGCCGCAGGGTCCCCCGGTAATCGTTCTGCAGCTGGGCCACGGCGCGCTGCATCTCGGCCGGCCCGATGCGGTCCTGCCCCGCGGCCAGGCCGTGGAGGATCGCCGACTGCATCAGCTGGATCAACGTCAGGGGGATCCCCCCGCTCATCCGGACCGCGAGGTCGATCGCCTCGGGGTCCACCAGATACGGCTCCACCCGCCGCTCCACGATCTCCCGCATCACCCGGTAGCCCTCGGGCCGCAGCCGCCCCTCCCGGTCGTAGACCATGACGTTGGGGATGAGGAAGCGCTCGCTGAAGTGGCTGCGGATCTGGAGGAACTCCCGGGCGTAGCGCAGCGTGATGGGGAAGGTGAACAGGATGTGCGCCCGCAGCTCCGCCAGCAGGGCGGCGTGGTTCAAAAAGAGCCCCATCGCCCGCTCGAAGGCCAGCTTGTCCAGATCCTCCACGATCACCAGGACCGGCCGCCGCGCGTTCGAACGGATCTCCTCGATCAGCCGGTTGGTGCGGGAGACCAGCTCGAAGAGCCGCAGCTCCGCCCGCTCTCGGACCATCCGCCGGGTGCTGCTCTCGGTCTTCACCCGCCCCTCCAGCTTGAGGGCCAGGAGGTTGAGGGCCGCCTCGGCCGAGGCCTCCCGCGAGGGGCTCACCGCCTCCTCCTCCACGATCTCATGGGTGAGCCAGCGGTAGAGGTCCTCCAGCATCCCGGCCCCCACCAGGCCCCGCTTCCGGCCCTTGAGGAGGCGCGCGTCGGTGGCCTGCTGGAGCAGCCGCAGGGCGATGGCCAGGATGAGGTCCACGTAGGTGAGGTCGGCGAGGTTCAGGATCTCCAGCGCCGAGAAGTGCACCACGAAGAAGCGCCCCTTCAACAGGCCCGCGAGCCGATTGAGCTCCGTGCTCTTGCCGCTCCCCCGGTGGCCGGAGAAGAGGACTTTCACCGGCTCGTCCATCGCCTCCAGATAGGCCTTGAGCTCCCCGGTGGGGACGTCCGGCCGCTCCACGTAATAGGCCGTCAGGGCCCGGCCCGAGAGCGGGACCCGCGGGTCGAACAGGTTCAGGGCCTCCTTCAACGTGCGCGCGCGGATCGCCATGGCGGCTCCACCCGAAGGGGTTCGGGATGCACACCCCCGCCCTCAGGCGGCGAGGAGGATCTCGGTGCCGCAATACGGGCAGCGGATGACCCCTTTCCCGGCCAGCTCCAGCGCCCCGCCGCAGTTCGGGCATTTGCCCGCGTCCCGCAGGACGGCCGCCTCGGCGGAATACAGCCACCCCTCCGACCAGTTGATGTATCCGGAGAAGAGCCCCAGATGCACCAGATCGTAAATCCACGCCCGCACCTGATCCCGGCTCGCCCGGAGCTCCAGGGCGATGTCCGAGAGGGCCACTTTCCCCCGCGCTTGGACCATCCCCAAAAGCCGGCGCTGCTTCTCCGCCGCCTCCGCCTCCTGGGCCTCGATCCCGCCCCGGCGCCGGAGGTAGATCCCGGCCCCGATCAGCGGGGAGAAGATCAGGAAGATCAAAAAGGCCCCCAGCCCGAACCCCCCGGGGGTCAGCGCCCCCTGGGCCACCTGGATCGCCAGGAACCCCAGGAAGGCGACGGCCAGGGACAATCCCGCCCCCGCCAGAATTCCCCCTAAGGCCTGCATCGCGCGCGGATGCATCGGATCGCCTCCCGACGTCCAGGGATCGCGTCTATCCGAACCCGCTCCGGCCGCCCCCGCCACCCCGGCCGCCGAAGCTCCCCCCGCCGCTCCAGCGCCCGCCCCCGCCCCGTGTCGCAGGCGGACGGCTGATCAGGGCGTCCGCGGCCGTGTTCAGCATGGCGGTCAGGCCCTCGGCGAAGGCGTTCAATCCCCCCGTCAGCGAGGCGGCCGCATCGTCGAGGGAGGGGATCTGGAGGCCGCCCCCGGATGGGGCGGGCGCGGCATGGCCGGGGACCCGATCGGGGGCGGCCGGGCCGGGAGATCCCCAGGGGCGATACCAAGGCGGCGGGGGAAGAGCGGGGGCCGCTTCCTGCCACTGGCGGAGGAACCGCCGCTCCATCCCGAAGGCGATGGCGTAGGGAAGATAAGCCTCCAGCCGGGCCCGAGCCGCCTCCGGCGCCAACGCCTGCTGCTGGCGCAGCCCCCGGGCGAAGGCCCGCCAGCGGGCCGCCAGCTCGGCTCCCTGGCGGGTCCGCCGAGGCATGTGCGGGGCCATCCACAGAGAT
>JBEPYX010000407.1:0-2280 GCA_041641155.1 Thermoflexus sp. | reverse complement strand
CCTGGGAGGCGCCCCAGGCCCCCCATGCCCTGCGTCGCTGATCCGACCCCTACCACCGAAGCCCTATGGGCGTCACCGATTACTACGTCTGGCGGGAGTTCGAGGATCGCATTGGTGGCGAGCCGGTTCGTTGGGCCGGGAAGCCTGGCCTGGAGATCTGGAGCCACGTGGATCCGGGGGTGGCCCTGATCGCGCAGGTGATGGAGATCGGCCCCAACGACCACGTTCTCGATCTGAACTGTGGGGTGGGATGGTTGGGGGTGCTGGCCGCCCGGCGGACCTCGGGGCGGATCCTCATGGCCAGCGACCACGGGCTGGCCGTGGAGGCCGCCCGGCGCACCATGGCGATGAACGGCTTCGAGGGGCGCGCCACGATCGTCCACGGCGATGGCTGCTCGCTCATGGAGCCCGGAACGTTCGACGTGGTGTTCCTGAACATCCCCAAGGGGAAGGAGGTGGCCCAGCGCCTGGTGCGCCTGGCCGCCTGGGCCCTCAAGCCCGGGGGGCGGCTTTACCTGGCGGGGCCGAAGCGGGGCGGCGTGGAGGGGATCATCGCCTACGCCCGCGAGCGGCTCGGCCGGGCTCCGGTATGGGCCTACGGAGGCGGCTACCGCGTGGCCGTGGCCACCCGTCCCGAGGGGCTGGCGATGGAGCCGCCGGGGGACGACTTCGTGGAACGGGAGGCTGTCGTCCGGGGCCGCACCTGGCGTTTCGTCACCCGCCCCGGCTTGTTCTCGTGGTCCAGCCTGGACGAGGGGACGCGGCACCTGATCGAGCGGATGGAGATCCGTTCTGGGGATCACGTCCTGGATCTGGGGTGCGGGTATGGGATCGTGGGGGTGGTGGCGGCGCACGAGGCCCGGGAGGGCCGGGTGGTGATGGTGGATATCAGCGCCGCCGCCCTGGAGGCCAGCCGTCGAACGGTGGCCCTCTATGACCTTCCCCACATCGAGATCCGCTTGAGCGATGTGATTGACGGCGTGCGGGGGGAGCGCTTCGACGTCGTGGTGACCAACCCGCCGATCCATCAGGGGTTCGGGGTCGAACGGGAGGTCGCGCTTCAGTTCGTGCACGACGCCCCGTTCGTGTTGCGCCCCGGCGGGCGGCTGTATCTGGTGGGCGCCGTGGTGCTCCCTTACCGCGGGATCATCGAGCGGGTCTTCGGGAATGTTGAGATCCTCTTCGATGACCGCCGGTATCGGGTCTATCGGGCGATCCATCGGCCCCGTCGCCTCCGATAGGGCGCCGACGGGCTTGGCTCAGAGGCCCAGGGCGTCCCAGACGGCGGGCGCCAGCCCGAATCGTCGCAGGAGCAGGGGGACGAGGATCACCCCCAGGGTGTTCAGGCGGCGGCTGCCGGTCCATCCCGGCAACCATCCGATCCCGACAGCGGCCAGGAGGGCTGCGATCCCCGGAAGCCCCCCCAGCGCCCCGACGCCGATCAAGATCAGCCCCAGCGCGCCCCCGCAGGCCCATCGCCACGCCGGCCATCGGGTCCATCGATGCATCCCCCGCGCCAGGGGCTCCAGGAGCACGAAGGCGATCGCGCCCGCGAGCCCGGTGGCTCCCACGGCCGCCCCATAGCGAGCGGGGGTGGCGGGTCCGACCCACGGCGCCAGCATCGCCCCCAATCCCCCGCGGACCGTCGCGGCGTCCGGGAGCAGGAGCAGCCAGAAGCTGCCGATGACGTAGAGGGCGCGGGCGGCCCCCTGGGCGACCAGAAAAGCCCGATCGTCCCGCTGGGCAGTGGCGTGGCCGGCCAGCAGCCCCCCGATCCCCGCCGTCACGCCCGGGAAAATCACGGCGAAGGCTCCTCCCAACACCCCCGCGCCCATCCCGCGCGCCCAGACGTGAGGTGGCAGGCGCTCCTTGGCAGCGGCTGCTTCGGACGGTTGAGATCCCCGCATGCCCTGCCAGAGCCCTGGGACCGCGAACAGGCCCAGGAACGCGGGGATCAAGGGTTGCTGAGCGAGGGGGCCGGTCAAGGGATTCCGGAACAGGAGCAGAACCCCTAACAGCCCGGCGAGGGCGAAGGTAGCCAGGCCCGCGCCCAGGCGCACCCAGACCGCCATCAGCCGCCGGCCGGGCGTGGGCAGGCGCTCGAATCCCCACGGCCACTCCGAAAGGAGCATGAAGGCGCAGATGGAAAGGAGAAGCCAGCCCATATGGGGGGCGAGGGTCGCCCGCAGGAGCGCCCACCCGCGGGGCCAGAGGCCGGCGGAGAGGAGCAGGAGCCCTGTCGCCCCCCAGGCCCCCCATCCGGCCCATCGCACCGCCTCC
>JBEPYX010000406.1:0-2283 GCA_041641155.1 Thermoflexus sp. | reverse complement strand
CGGCCCCAGGAGGAAGGCCCCGTGGGCGTTGACCCAGAAGGCCATCAGCGGGGGAAGGATCCACAGCCCGGCCGGCCGCAGCCTTCCCTCTCGGAAGCGGGAGAGGGTGAGGTAAACCCCCACGAAGGGGATCCAGGACCAGATCTGGGGGCGGACGATCAGGTTGTTGAGGGACATCCCGGTGGCGAAGGCCAGGGCCAGGGCGGTGAGGCGCCAGGAGCCGCTCCGGCGCTTGGCCTCCAGCCCGATGAGCCCGAAGGCGAGGGTGGCGAGGAGATTCCGGACGAAGATCACCAGGGGGAGCCCTCCGGCGCGGTAGAGGAGGTAGAGCAGGGCCTCCCCCAGCCAGGCCCCATAGGTGAAGGGGGTGTCCTCGGGCAGCGTCCAGCCGAACATGTTCGTGGAGGGGATACGTCCCTGGCGGACGATGGCCTCACCGATCTTCAGATGCCACCAGAAGTCGTTGGGTGGCAGGGGGACCAGGGAGACGATGACCCCGAAGGCCGCCAGGATCACCAGAGGCCAGAGGGCCTCAATGGGCAGGGCCCATCGTCGGGCGCCGTCTCCGATCGGCCGCATTTCAGATGCCTCTGATTCGGTCAATGGTCGGGATGTTGTGGTTGCGAAACCATCCTTAGCTTTGAGAAACAGAACAAATCTCACGCGATGATTTATGAAATATCAAAAAACCTCGCCGTGGGCTGTTGAAATCCTCGCGGGCGGCGAACCAAAGCATGTAAAGATTGAAGCCGAAAAGGATTTTCCCGGCGATGAGGTTGTCGAAGCCGGCGATGGGCGGGAGCAGCCCGACCGCTCCCAGCATGATATCCACGAAGGGAACCCACGCGGGGATCAGCATCCAGAGGGCCAGCGCCCGCCGAGGGAAGGCCCCGGATGCCTCCAGCCGCAGGAGCAGGGGGGTGAGGACGAGCGCGGTATGATTGTGGGCGTGCCACGTGGTGGCCAACGTGGCCGCCAGCACGCCGAGTGTAAAGCGCTCCGGCGCCAACGGCTCCTGCAGATTCATCCGCCGGGCCATCCGCATGGCGAACCCGATGGTCAGCAGCACCCCGATCCCGGCGATCGCCCACGCCCCACGGGAGGGCATCCATCGCCCGAGCAGGGCTCCGATGGAACGCCAGTTCATCATCGTCTCGACCCCGACCACTTCTGGGGTGACCGCAGGAACGGGTTGGGCGAATCTCCTCAGGAGGCGCCCCCAGGCGATCCCCCCGGCGGGCCCGGCCAGAAGGAGCGAGAGACCGACGAGGCCGGCGATCCTCGTCAGCGTCCCGGCCAGGATCCGCCATTGGCGGGCCAGGGCCAGGGCGGGCAGCAGCAGGATCATGGTCTGAGGTTTCAAGAGCAGCCCGCTGGCCCACAGGCCGGCCCGGAACGTCTTTCGTTGGAGCCAATCCCCCATGAAGGCGCTGACGCAAAGCAGCAGCCACAGGGTGCTCTGGCCCCAGAACAGGCTGGTGAAAGACGGGAACGAGAGGAGGGCCATCGCCAGCCGTTGCCGTCGCTCCGAGCCTGTCATGCGTCGCACCCACGGGCGAAGGATCGCGAGGGTTCCGACGATGTGGAGCGCGGACCAGAGGAAGAACGCCAGGACAGGGCCCGGCCACGTGAGGGGGATCACGGGGAGCACGAACACGGGAGGGAACACCATCGGGATCAGCACGCAGGGCGTGTGCGTCGGGGTGACCTGACAAAGCGCCATTTGGACAGCCGCCTGATGTTCCAAGTCGTAAACGAATGCAAGGCCTCGCTCCCGGGCGATCTGAGCTGCTGCGTAGAGCGCCCGGAAATCCGCCCCCACAAGGGGGAAGAGACCGGTCCATCGGATCGCGCCGATGAGATAGAGACCCTCTGCGACGGCGAGGGCGACGAGGATGAGATGGGTCAGGCGTGTTCCTTTCTTACCTATGCTCGATCCAGATGGGAAATTCATCGTTCCATATGTGCCTTTCTGAATATACTGAGATAATAATCGTCGAGATGTTTTAAGGCGAACAGGTACTCATATAGGCATCATAACGGACGATGAGGGCTGCAAGCAACCATCGCCCTCGGACGTAGGGGCTCCGCATCCCCCATAGTAGGCATGGAGCCAAGGCGAGGTTATAAGGCTCCGTGAACCACGGGAGCCAATACACGAACCCGGCAAAGTATTGATCAGGCATCCATCCTGCGGCCGTATTGGCGTAGACGGTATTCGGAACCGGCGATCCGTAGTAGGTCCACAATTCGCTGAGGGTAGGGATCAGGATAGCGGCATCA
>JBEPYX010000405.1:0-2295 GCA_041641155.1 Thermoflexus sp. | reverse complement strand
GGCCGCCGGGCTCTACGGCCGGGGAGCAGGCGATCAGCCTGATCCGCTGTGGCTCCGGGGACGCCGTCTGCGTGCGTTTCGCCGACGGATCCTCCTCCGCGCCGCTCCGGTTCCCGTGGCCGGAAGCCATCGCGCGGAAGATCGAGGCATGGCACGCGAAAGTCCCTCAGGCGGGGCCGCTTCGGCCCCTCTCGGTAGACGTCTGCGCCTCGCCGGATCGCCGGCGCGCCATCTTCGCGGTGAGGCAATTAGGGGGGATCCCAGAGAACATTACGGAGGAGCGCTTCCACCGCTTCCTCTCCTGGACCTTCCCGGGGGGCCTCTACTGGGCCGATCTGGAGTCCGGCCAGGTGCTGACGGCCCCCGTGAACGCCCCCGCGTGGCCTGCCCAGCAGGCGCTGGCCCGCTCCCTCGCCGAGCGCGGCACGCTACCCGCCGCCTTCCTCCCCTTCTTCGGAACGCCCCGGTTCGGCCCCACAGTGGAGACGATCGCGGAACGCTCCATGGTGCCACCTGAGCCCCGGATGGTGCGATGCTCCCCGAGCGGGAAGTTCATGCTGATCGCCCAGGGGCTCTGGCATCCGGGGGATCGGGTCTTCCTCCCCCAGGACATGAAGCGGCTCCAGGTCCCGCTGTTGGAGCCGCCTGCGGTGGCCCGCGTGACGGCCGCCTGGGTGATCCGCATCGAGGACGGAGCGGGATATCCGCTCACGATATGGTCGCGTCCGCTTCGCCCCGGATATACGATCAGTTGGGTCTATCCCTACCCTCAAGATCCAATCACCGGGGGCCGTGATTCCCGCCCACCGGATTACCCGCTTCCGCTCGATTTCTATTGAAGGCGACCGGTTTCCCATCTGAGGCGAAGATCAATACGGATCCGAGGGGATGGGGGTGTTAACAAGCGGGCTGCCCTCATCGCCCCCGGATCGCCTGGCGAGGGAAGGGGGCCAGACCGCCGATGGCCCAAGCGCTCGGCAAATCCCAGCCACCGATGCCCGATCTCCGCGGCGCCCCGCTCTTCCCCCCCGCCCTGGCGTGGATGGCGGGCCTCCTCCTCGCCCGCCACCTGACCCCGCCGGAGCCCCTCTTCCCCCGCTGGACGCTGTTCTTCGCCCTCTGGGCGCCGCCCCTCCTCGCCTGGCGATGGGCCGGGTTCCGACGCCTTTCCCTCCTCGGGTTGATCCTGCTCCTCGGCGCAATCCGCTGGACCATACGCCCCATCCCATCGCTGCCCTCTGACGTGGCGGTTGCGGTGGCCAGCGGTACGGAGATTCAGGTGGAAGGAGTTGTGGTGGACGATCCGATCGAGCGAGGCGCAGGATCCCGCTTCCGGCTCCGCCCGGATGGCGGGACCGGCCTCCTCCAGGTGGATCTTCTGCAGGGCCGGCCGGCGTATGGGGACCGGATCCGGGTGAGCGGCCGGGCAAGCCGATGGCTAGCCCCCGGGGGTGCGGATCCGCGCGCCACTGGGGCTAGCCTCCAGGGCAGGCTGAAAGCGCGGGAGTGGGCCCGCCTGCGCTCAGGCGGGGGAAACCCGTTGTTGCGCCTTCTGTATTCGGCGCGAGGGTACGCGCGGGCGCGCCTGCGGGAGATCCTCCCCGATCCGGAGGCGGGGCTGCTCATCGGCATCCTCATGGGAGACGAAAGCGGCATCCCTCGATCCGTAGAGGAGGCGTTCGCCCGCGCCGGCCTCAGCCACATCGTCGCCATCTCCGGCTACAACATCACGCTGCTCACCGCCCTCTCCCTGGCGGTCTTCACCCGGCTCCTGGGTCGGCGGATCGCCCTCTGGGGGACGCTGCTGATGATCCCTCTTTACACCCTCTTCGTCGGCGCCTCCGCCTCGGTGGTCCGCGCGGCCCTCATGGGGGCACTCACGGTGATCGCCGGGATGCTGGGACGCAGCAACGACGCCCTCAACGCCTTGAGCCTCTCCGCTTTCTTCATGACCCTCTGGGACCCCGCCGCGCTGGAGGACATCGGCTTCCAGCTCAGCTTCACGGCGACCTGGGGGCTGCTCTTCCTGGCCCCGCCCCTGGAGCGGTGGGCGCAGGCCGCACTGGCCCGATGGTTCCAGGATCCCGGGGCGGCCACGCTGGCGGATGCCGTCCGCGAGGCTCTGCTGATCTCCCTGGCCGCCCAGATCGCCACGGCGCCGTTGATGGTGTATCACTTCCGGGAACTCTCCCTCGTCGCCCCCCTCGCCAATCTGCTGGCGCTCCCTATGCAACCCCTTGTGATGGCCCTGGGAATCCCGGCCGCCCTCGGCGCGGCGGTGGCAGGGAGCCTGGC
>JBEPYX010000404.1:0-2301 GCA_041641155.1 Thermoflexus sp. | reverse complement strand
CACATCATGAAGGCCAGCGGGGTGCCCCAGGAGCTGCTGGATGAGATCGGACGGATCCTCACCTGGCCGGCGACCCCCGAGCAGATCGAGCGGGCCATGGCCCTGGTGTCCGATGACATCGTCCAGCTCATCACCGCCAGCGGCTCCCCGGAGGAGGTCCGCCGCAAGGTCGATGAATATCGCGCCGCAGGGTGCACCTGCCCCGTCCTCTATCCGCTGGGCGACGTCCGATTGATGATCGACATCTTCGCCCAAGCCTAGCGCCGGCATCCGGAAAGGGGCGCGACCGTCCCCTCCCACCCACCGCAACGGATCGAAACCGTGTAGGAGGCTCATCGCCATGCTGCGGAACCTCCGGGAATATCACCGCCCGAAAACCCTGGCCGAGGCGCTCGCCCTCCTCCGACGCCCCCACATCCGGACCGTCCCCATCGGCGGAGGCACCCAGGTCCTGGCGGAGGGGTCGCCGGAGGTGGAGGCGGTGGTGGATCTGGAGGATCTCGGGCTGAACTTCATCCAGCTGGAAGGAAACGTCCTCCGGATCGGGGCCACCACCCCGCTTCAGGCCCTGGTGGAGGCCCCGGCCGCGGCCGCCTATGGGGGCGGGATCCTCGCGACGGCTGCGCGGGAGACGGCCCCGCTTCCCCTGCGGAACCAGCGCACCGTCGGTGGGGCGGTGGTGGGGGCCTCGGGGGAGCAACCCCTGGCCACCGTCCTGATGGCCCTGGGGGCGGAGCTGCTGGTGTTCACCGAGCCCGGATCCCCGCGGGCCCTGGCGCTGGAGGCCTTCTATGATTACCGGGAAGCCCTCCGGCGCCAGGGGGCGATCGTCGCCGAGGTTCGCCTGCCCCTCTCCGCAGCCCCCATGGGTGTGTCCTTCCACAAGGTCGCCCGCACCCCCGCCGACGCCCCCATCGTGGGGGTGGCCGTCCGACTGTTCCGGGGGGTAGACGGGGCCAGCTATGGGGTTCGGATCGCCGTCGGCGGGGTCGCCGCCCGGCCGATCCGGCTGATCGCGGTCGAGCAGGCCCTGGAAGGGCGGCCGCCAGACCCGGAGCGGTTCGCCGTCGCCGCCCGGCAGGCCCAGGAGGGGATCGATCCCCCCGGGGATTTCCGGGGCTCCGCCGAATACCGGCGGGCGATGGTCGGGGTCCTGCTCCGGCGGGCCCTGCGGGAGGCCGCCCAGCGCGCCGGATGGGAATTTCAAGGGGAGGAAGTGCTATAATTTTAAGGAAAGGGGGAAAGGCGGTGGGGGCATGGTGGGCGTTCAGAATCCGACGAGCCTGGAATTCCTCCTGGAACAGATCCAGGACCCCCTGAGCCCTTCGGACCGCGCGCTGATTGAGCGGGCCTATGAGGTGGCGGAGCGCGCCCATTGCCATCAGACCCGTGCCTCGGGAGAGCCCTATCTGTACCACTGCCTGGCGGTGGCCGGGATCCTGGCCGAGCTCCGCATGGATCCCCCCGTCATCGCCGCGGGGCTGCTGCACGACGTGGTGGAGGATACGGGGGTGACCCTGGAGGACATCCGGCGGGAGTTCGGGGAGGAGGTCGCCCGCCTGGTGGATGGGGTCACCAAACTGAAATACATCGATCGCCTCCGGGCCTACCCCGAGGACAGTGAGGCGCGCCGCACCACTCGAGATGAGCAGAGCGCGGAGAACATCCGCAAGATCTTCTTCGCCATGGTCGAGGATCCCCGGGTGGTGCTGATCAAACTGGCGGACCGGTTGCACAACATGCGCACCCTGGGGGCCCTTCCCCCGGAGAAGCAGAAGCGCATCGCCCGGGAGACGCTGGAGATCTATGCCCCCCTGGCCAACCGCCTGGGCATCTGGCAGCTGAAGTGGGAGCTGGAGGATCTGGCGTTCCGCTACCTGGAGCCGGAGAAGTACCGGGAGATCGCCCGGGCCATCGACGAGCGGCGGGCGGAGCGGGAGCGCCACATCCGGCAGATCATCGAGCGCATCAAGGCCCGCCTGGCCGAGGAGGGCATCCAGGCCGAGGTCACCGGCCGGGCCAAGCACATCTACAGCATCTACCGCAAGATGGTCCGCAAGGGGGTCTCCTTCGACCAGGTCTACGACGTGCGGGCCGTCCGCATCATCGTCAACACGATCCCCGAGTGCTATCAGGTCCTGGGCATCATCCACTCCATGTGGCGCCCCATCCCCAAGGAGTTCGACGACTACATCGCCAACCCCAAGGACAACTCCTACCGCAGCCTGCACACGGCGGTGATGCTGGAGGACGGCAAGACGCTGGAGGTGCAGATCCGCACCTGGGAAATGCACTGGGAGG
>JBEPYX010000403.1:0-2305 GCA_041641155.1 Thermoflexus sp. | reverse complement strand
CCCAAACGCCCTCAGGAATGGGCGTGGGAAGGAACGGCCTGACCTCCCTTTGAGCTTCGTCTAACCCGTCCAACACGATGAGCACCTTTTTGCCATCGGATGTAACGGAGTTCCGCAGCTCACTCAACAGCCGATACAAAGCGCTCCGCCGCTCATCCTCCGTCTCCCGAACGACGATGTCCGACCGCTCCAGTTTCGCCATCAGTTGCGCCAAAAGGTGAACGTAAGCGTTAGAGGGCTCAAGGGACGCAGCGTCTACCTCCCTGTTGAAAAAGTGCCCCGCTACCACGAAATCCGGGTTGTCCTGAAGGTGCCCCAGCCAGTGCGCCATCAGGGTGGTCTTGCCGTAGCCTGCGGGCGCGTAAACGATGGCAACGCCGCCGGGTTGCCCCGTGACAAACTCGTTCAGCCGCTCCAAAGCCTCCCGGCGCCCGATAAACACCTGTTGGTGCTTCCCCCGCAGCCATTTCCGGGTCTTGTCGGCTAAGAGGTAGGCGATATAGCTCTCGCCCATTTGCCGCCGGATCCAGCGGACATCCTTGAGGATGTCCGCCAGCCACCCTTCGATCTCCCGCTGCCGTTGCTCCATGGTGGGCAAAAGCAGCAGGGAAGGCAGCAGGATGTCCACACGCTGGCGCAACTCCTCAAACTCCTCGCGGCTCTTCCGCTCCCACTCCCTCAGCTGCTCCCCAATTTCCTCCAAGCGTCGGATGAACTCAGCCCCCTGCTGCTTTAACTGGTCAAAAACCTGCTGAGCAGACAAGGACAGTTCGTTGCCTTGTTCATCTTGAACGGACAGGTTGGCTAAGAGTTGCGCCGTCAGGATGCGGTACACTCGTTCGTTGGTCTTGACTTCTTCATGGAAGAAGGCGCAGACGAGGTCGAACCAGTCCACCGTTTCGGTGCGGCCTTCGGGTCGCCACCCGTCGCGGATGAAACCGAGGAACACGTCAGGCGGTTCCCCAAAGCGTTCGCGCATCTCGGCAAGGAGTTCGTTTTTCAGTTGCTCTCGCAGCTCTTTCGCCCGCTCTTGGGCTTCGACCCCTTTGGGCTGCAAGAGCCACGGTATTGGCCGCTCCCCTTCGGCGGAGGGGAGCACATCCGCAGCGCGGTGGATTTGCCTTAACTCCCGCTCGATCCCCCGTTGGGCCTTTTCCAACCATTCCACCGGTGGGTTGGGAGGAGAGAGCCGGCGTTGGAGGGGGCGGAAGGGAGCGGGTTGGACGCCGAGGGATTTCAGGCACTCGCGGATGGCGACCAGGGTGGCTTGCAGGAGGGATTTGCGGACCGCTCGCTGCAGGTCGTAATTGACAGGTGGAGTCCTACGCAGGCGGTCAGCAAATCGGCGGTATAATTCACAGGCCAGATGATCGGCTCGGTTGCCAACGATTCCGAAGAAGATGGAAGCAAGGAACTCCCAAGCCATTGTTGAAACAATCGGTTCCATCGCTTCATTCCTCCTTAATCTTCATAGACCCGCACGATCCCCGGATGATTCAACCGAGCCGAGGGGCGGGCCTCTGGCCGGAAGCGATCTTTCATCCCGCTGAATTCGGCGGCCGAAGAGCCGGACGGCACCACGGTGGTCCCTTGCCGCACGCCGCCGGGGGGGAAGAACGCCTCGAGGGCCACGGGGCGCTGCCGCACCTGGTCCGCCCCCGTGTCGGTGATGCCGAAGCCGCCTTGTCCCAAGCCCGCCCCCGGAAAAGCCGCACCCGGGGCCGGCTCCCTCGGTCGCTCCCACGCCACGGCCGCGTGCGGGGCAAGTCGCCCTCCACCCGTCAGACCTCCGCTCCTCCGCAACAGAGCTCAGAACGCCCCCACATCCTGGGATCGCCCCGCCCGCAGCGCCATCGCTTTCACCGCTTATATCGGTCACCCAGCCATACAGCGTTGCCCCCAGGCGTATGGGCGGCAACCACCCCCTATGCCCGCCGGTTCCGCTCCTGCCCACGGGCCGTGCCCAGGTTACTGACTCCCGGTGCGAACTCGATTGGTTTCTTATGATTGTAAATGAAAATTGTGGTCCATCTTCCTCCGGCTGAGGATCGAGGGTGTTGACCTCCCGCTGACCCTGGCGGCTGGGGGAGCGCGGGGCGTGCTGTAAGCTGCCCCCGCCGTCCCCATTGGGTCCAATCCACGGCCCAGGAGCGGCGGGAGCCGGGCGGTCAGCGCCTCTTCCCGGAAGGGAGGCGTGCCCCAGCCGGCCGCTGACGCCCCGGCGAGGGGTTGACGCAGGGGGCGTCGGAACCCCTCGGTCAGCTCGGCTCGGATGGGGGATCCGGAGAGAGGTTGGAGGGGTTCC
>JBEPYX010000402.1:0-2306 GCA_041641155.1 Thermoflexus sp. | reverse complement strand
TGATCAAACCGTGCCCTTCTTCCAAGGCCTCCCGCACCAGGACCTTGCACGCCAGCCGGTTGTAGCCGTTGATGCGCATGGCGTCGGAGCCGCAGATCCCATGGGCGCAGGAGCGGCGCAGGGTGAGGGTGCCGTCGATATGCCATTTCACATAATGGAGGGCGTCCAGGACGCGATCCACCGGCTCCACTTCCACCTCATATTCCCCCCACCACGGCTTCCGATCCTTCTCTGGGTTGAACCGCTGGATGCGCAGTCGGACTTTCATCGGATGTCCTCCGCCGCGGGCTGGGTTGGAGAAGGCGCTAATACTTCCGTTCCTTGGGCGGCCACTTGGTGATGACCACCGGCTTGTAGGCGAAGGTCACCTTGCCGTCCTGGCGCCAGATCAAGGTGTGCTTGAGCCAGCGCTCATCATCCCGCTTCGGGTAATCCTCCCGGTAATGGGCGCCCCGGCTCTCGGTGCGGTTCAGGGCGCTGAAGGCGGTGGCCTCCGCCACGTCCAGCAGGAAGCCCAGCTCGATGGCCTCCAGGAGGTCGGTGTTGAACCGGTAACCCTTGTCGTCGATCTGGATGTGGCGGTAGCGCTCCTGCAGCTCCCGGATCTTCTCGATGGCGGTCTCCAGGCCGCTGGCCTCGCGGAACACGCCAACGTAGGTCTGCATGGTCTCCTGAAGCTCGCTCCGGATGAGGGAGGGGCGCTCCCTGCCGGTTCCGTTGCGGATGCGCTCCACCATCTGGATGGTGAAGGCCTCGGGCTCCGGCGGGAGCGGGGCGAAATCCGCCTGCGCGCAGTATTCCGCCATATGGCGGCCCGCCCGGCGCCCGAAGACCACCAGATCCACCAGGGAATTGGTGCCCAGGCGGTTCGCCCCATGCACCGAGACGCAGGCGCACTCGCCAGCGGCGTAGAGCCCCAAGACCGGGGTGTTCCGCTCGTCCTGGATCACGCGGCCATCCACGTCCGTGGGAATGCCCCCCATGGCGTAGTGGGCGGTGGGCTGGATGGGCACCGGCTCCCGCAGGGGATCGATCCCCAGATAAACGCGGACGAACTCGATGATGTCCGGGAGCTTGCGCTCCAGATATTCCGCCGTGACCTCCCGCCCGCCCGGCGCGCTCTTGTAGCGGTTGATGGTCTCCGGCCGGAAGTCCAGGTAAACGTAATCCCTCCCGCCGATCCCCCGGCCCTCGCGGATCTCGGTGTAGATCGCGCGGGAGATGACGTCGCGGCCGGCCAGGTCCTTCAGGGTGGGGGCGTAGCGCTCCATGAAGCGCTCGCCCTTGTCGTTGATCAGCACGGCCCCCTCGCCCCGGGCCGCCTCGCTGAGCAGGATCCCCAACTTGTAGATCCCAGTGGGGTGAAATTGGAAGAACTCCATGTCCTCCAGGGGGAGCCCCCGCCGCCACACAATGGCCATGCCGTCCCCGGTGAGGGAGTGGGCGTTGGAGGTGACTTTGTAGATCCGCCCAGCCCCACCGGTGGCGAAGAGCACCGCCTTGCTGTGGAAGATATGGATGTCCCCGGTGGCGATCTCGATGGCCACGACCCCTCGGACCGTCCCGTCTTCTATGATCAGGTCGGTGACGAAGAACTCATCGAAGAAGGTGACGTTGTGCTTGATGCACTGCTGGTAGAGGGTCTGGAGGATCATGTGGCCGGTGCGGTCGGCAGCGTGGCAGGCCCGCATGACCGGGGCCTCGCCGAAGTTGCGCGTGTGCCCGCCGAACCGGCGCTGGGCGATCTTGCCCTCCGGGGTGCGGTCGAAGGGCAGGCCCATGTGCTCCAATTCGATGATGGCCTCGATGGACTCGTAGGCCAGGATCTCCGCGGCATCTTGATCCACCAACCAGTCCCCACCCTTCACCGTGTCGTAGGCATACCACTCGGGCCGGTCCTCTTCCATGTTCCCCAGCGGCGCAGCGATCCCCCCTTGCGCGGTCCCGGTGTGGGATCGGGTCGGGTAAAGCTTGCTGAGGACGGCGGTCCGCACCCGCTTCGAAGCGTGGAGGGCGGCCATCAGGCCGGCGCCTCCCGCGCCCACCACCACCGCATCGAACTGATGCCGATGGACCTCCATCGGGCCCTCCTCTTCTTGCGCGCAATCACCCCTCCCCGCTGGCTCCGGAACCTACCCGGGGAGGAAAGATCCGGACCGATTCCATCTCACGGGTTTTCCCGGCCGGGCCTTTCCGGCTCACCCCAGCGGCGGGCATCCGCCGGGCAGCGCGGTGACCCGCACGCCGCCGATCAGGGCGATGGCCCCGATCAACACCACCAGCCCTCCCCCCGCAAAGGCGATCCG
>JBEPYX010000401.1:0-2312 GCA_041641155.1 Thermoflexus sp. | reverse complement strand
TCAGCAAGGACATGCTGTTGGAGTTCCAGAAGATTGAGCCGCGGATCCGGGCCCGGGACGACGTGCCGGTGACGGGCGACCCGGTGATGACCGAGCTGGTGAAGCTGTTGCCGCTGACCACGGTGCGTCCCATGCTCCCGGTCTACCCGAAGGTCTCCCAGGCGGCGCAGCTGGCCACCGAGCGGGTGGTCTCAGGCGAGATGACGCCGTCGCAGGCGATGGACGCCTACGCCCGCGAGGTCACCGGCCTGGTGGGCCCGGAGAACGTCCTGGACCTGATGCCGCGCTGACGGGCACGACGGAAGGGGGCGGGCGACGTCGCCCGCCCCCCGCTCCCCCCTCCGGAGGTGTGGAGTGACCCGGCGCCACCCCATCCTGCCCATGCCAGTCGGGCTGCTGTTCCTGTTGCCCGCCATGTTCTTCGTTCTAGCGAGGTGGTGAAATATGGCCGCTGCGTAAGCATCAGAGGGGCGATAGGAGGTGGGGTAGAAGGCGCGCAGAGAGCATATAGCATATAGGGTAAGCATCTCTGAGGGAGCCAGCGGGGAGGGAAAACAGCGCTGCCAGGGATAGCGAGGGTCGGGCGTTGCCTGGGTCCGATGTGGCCCAGCGGCCGGCCGATCCCCTCGGTCCTTACCTCAGCTATTGTGAGCAGTTTCCCTGTCAAGGGGGTGGGATGGTTGATCGGGATCGATTCTCAGACTATCATATGAAGACCAGGTCCGGAGCGGGAGAGGAGGGGCCGATGCAAGCCCGGGTGATGCTGGAGCGCGACCTGAGCGCGATCCGTCAGGATGTGCTGCGGCTGTCGGGGATGGTGGAGCAGGCCATCGATCGGTGCATCGAGGCCTTGAAGCGTCTGGATGTGGAGATGGCCCGCGAGATCATCGCCTTCGACGAAGAGATCAACCGGATGCGCTATCAGATTGAGCAGGCATGCCTGGAGACCATCGCCACCCAGCAGCCCATGGCGGGCGACCTGAGGGCCATCATCGCCGCGATGTTCTGCGTCACCAACCTGGAGCGCATGGGCGACCACGCCAAGAGCATCGCCAAGCTGACGATCGAGATGGCGGATGAGCCCCTGCTGAAGCCGCTCATCGATATCCCTCGCATGGCCCAGATCGCCAAGGAGATGTTGCGGCAGGTCATGGAGGCCTACGTGGAGCACGACGCCGAGAAGGCCCGCGCCGCCGTCGCCCGCGATGATGAGGTGGACGCCCTGGATGAGCAGGTCTATCGGGAGCTGATCACGTACATGATGCAGGACCCCCGCACCATCTTCCGGGCCACCCGGTTGCTTTGGATCTCCCACAACCTGGAGCGCATCGCCGATCGCGTGACCAACATCGCCGAGCGGGTGATCTTCATGGTCACCGGGGAGCTTCAGGAGCTGAATTAGCACGCCGCTGGACCGTGAGGATGAGCCAAGCGGGCCCATACGGGCCCCATCGCACTCCATCGTCGCCATGTCCCTTCGTGGTCTCCGGGAGACCCTGCAGCCGCCATCGGAGCGGCGGAGACATGAGGCGATCCGTCCCCGCCGGTTCCCCTTTTTGCTGTATCAACGGCTGGCCCGCATGTATCGCGGGCCGGCGTGGCTGACGGCCATCGCGGCGCTGGCGCTGTATTATCTTCCCCTTTTGGTGGAGGTTCAGTATCCCTGGCCGCCGGAGCAGGACGTCCTCCTGCTGGCGCTGGCGGGGGCGGTGCTGGGGGTTTGGCTGATCCCGGAGGTCGGGAGCCGGCTTTCGGGGGTGGAGCCGCGGCCCGAGGGCTTGGTCTTGCGCGCCCCCTTCTTCGCCCTTCGGGTCCCCTACCGGCGGATCCGGGCCACCCGTCCGACGACGTTCTCGGAGCTTTTCCCCCGCGTCCCGTATCGCCACCGGCGGTGGGTGGAACCGTTTTACGACCATACCGTGCTGGTGGTCGAGACCACGGGCTATCCCCTGCCGGCCCGTTGGATCCGGTGGCTGCTGGGGCCCTATGTGTGTCTCCCCCGGGGGACCGGGTTTGTCTGTCTGGTCTCGGATTGGATGGCCTTGAGCCGCATGATCGATCACTACCGGGAAAGCGCCCGAGGGTCCCCTCCGGGCCGGTTTTGAACGGCGTCTGTGGATCGCCTTTTAAGGCGTTGGGGAAGCCTCAAAGGCCCCCGTGGCCTGGCCCGGTGGCCGATCGCTTCCCTGCCCTTTGCCGCTCGAGTGAGCGCCGCCTCGGCGCCGCGCGGCCCCCGCGAATTGAGGCGGAGAACGTCCGACTTGGCGGCTCCCATCGCCTCGGTTATCCTTATCCTCTGCACCACCTCCGGA
>JBEPYX010000400.1:0-2318 GCA_041641155.1 Thermoflexus sp. | reverse complement strand
GATCGGGCGCATCCAGCTCTGGCGCCGGGAGGCCCGGCCGATGACGGCCCCGCCCTCGTATCCTCCGGAGGCCCCCGGCTGCCGGATCCGGCCCGCCCGCCCTTCAGAGATCGCCGTCCTCTCCACATGGATGGCCTCGATGGAGAATCCCGCGCTGCGCCTCTTCGAACCCCTGGAGCTGCCGATGGCGCTGACCCCCTGGCCGCTCGGATCCCGCCGGAACGTCCTCTGGATCCTCGAGACCGAAGGGGGACAATGGCTCGCCGCAGCTTTCTGGATCCGACGGGAGGGCGTTTGGACCCTACGGGTCTTCCTCGACAGCTCCACAACCCCTATGCACGCCCGATGGCTGGTGGGGAGGGCCCTGATGGGGATCCCCCCAGAGCTCCCGGTGGGGGCCCTCTCCGGGGAGGAGCCCGCCCTCGCTGCTGTCCTCGTCGCCGCCGGCTTCCGGCCGATCCGGACCCTCATCGGGATGCGCCGCGACCTGAACGCCATTCCCTCGTAGAGGCGCGCTAGGCCTCATCGGCCGGGATGGAGGAATCGGCCTCAAGGAATTCATCCGCCTCCCACCGCGGTTCGAAGGCAGCGGCCATTTCCCAGAACAAGGTGATCTGCAGGATGCCGGTCAGGTGCTCGTAGGTGTGCTGGAGCGTCTTGGTGACGATCCAGGCCAGGGTTCGGGTCCCCCACACCGTCCCCGGCACCGGCCGGCTCCAGGCCTCGAGGGGGATCGCGCGGGCCAGGGCGAGGGTTTCCCGGCGGACCTCCTCCAGGCGCTCCAGCCACGTCGCCGCCGGGACCTCCCGCGGCCAGGCGAGGTCTTCGTCGGGGACCTCCTCTGGGCGGAGGGGGGCCTGAAGGCCGAGGACATAGCGCATCTGGGGGAGCGCGATATAGCGTTCATAGAACCAAAGATGATACAGGTGACGGCGGACGGACCAGTCCCCTAAAGCCGGCGGGGGACGCCGGCCCTCCCGCTCCGGCGGGACCTGCGCCAGGGCCCACCGCAGATCCCCCAACGTGGATTCCAAACGCTGCAACAGCTCCTGCATGGTGCCGTTTCCTTCGCCGTGCGCTCAGGAGTCGGCCAAGCCCTCCGCCATGATCTCCGCCACATCCCGAACCGGGAGGCGCTCGATGACCCCTTTGCTCTGGGCGGCCGAGGTCAGCATCAGGTGACAGAAGGGACAGGCCACGGCGATCCCCTCGGGGTTCACCCCCATGGCCTCCTCGAGGCGCTGAAGGTGGACCGGCCGGGCCTGGGGGGTATCCATCCAGACCTGGGCGCCGCCCGCCCCGCAGCAGAACCCCCGCTCCCGGCTGCGGGCCATCTCGACCAGCTCCGTCCCGCTTTCCTGCAGCAGACGTCGGGGCGCGTCGAAGATCCCGTTGTAGCGGCCCAGATAACAAGAATCGTGGAAGGTGAGGCGGCGCGCAGGCGCCCGCTTCAGCCGCAGCCGTCCCTCCTCCACCAGGCGCGCGAGGAACTCGGTGTGGTGCACCACGTCGAAGCGGCCGCCGAACTGAGGATATTCGTTCCGGAACGTGTTGTAGCAATGGGGGCACATGGTGAGGAGGGTGCGGAACCGATAGCCCCGGAGCGTCTCCAGGATGGCCTCGGTGGCCGCCACATACATCGCCTCATGGCCGGCGCGCCGGGCCCACTCCGCCGTGCACGTCTCCTCGTCCCCTAGCACGGCGAAATCCACCCCCGCGGCCCGCAGCAGCCGGACGATCGCGCGGGCAGTGCGCTGGCCGCCGGGATCGAAGGCCCCCGCGCACCCGACCCAGAAGAGGACCTCCGCCTCCCCCTTCTCCGCCATCACCGGCACCTCCAGCCCCTTGGCCCACTCCAGCCGCGAGGCCCGCTGCCCCCATGGGTTGCCCGCCCGCTCGGTGTTCCGGAACGCGTTCGAGAGGGAGGCGGGGACATCACCTTCCATCAGGGCGAGATAGCGGCGCATCCCCACGATCAGGTCCACGTGCTCAATGAGCACCGGGCACTCGGCGACGCAGGCGTAGCACGTGGTGCAGGCCCAGATCGCCTCCTTCGGCGTCACCGCCCCCGCCAGGGCCAGGCGGTCGTCCTGGATCCGGATGGGGGCGAAGGGGTTGAGGGTGGGAGGCAGTACCGCGTGGAGGGTGTCCCGCACGTCCAGCACCACCTGCTTGGGGTTCAGCGGGGTTCCCGCGGCGTAGGCCGGGCAGGCGGCCTGGCACCGCCCGCACTCGGTGCACGCCTCCCCGTTGAGCAACTGCACCCAGGTCAGATCTCGCAGCGTCCCGATCCCCAGCCGCTCCGCCGTCTCCAAGTC
>JBEPYX010000399.1:0-2323 GCA_041641155.1 Thermoflexus sp. | reverse complement strand
CAGGGACGGGCCGGTGACCCCCCAGGCGATGGCGTCCTCGGGCGAGATCACCCCCACCCCCTTCGTCCGCCGCAGCCAGAGGGGGTTCTTCTTTAACAGGCGCTCGTATTCCGCGATGCGGGCCGGCATGAGCTTGAGGAACGCGCGCACCGCTTCCTCAAACCCCTCGGGGACATCCCGCCACAGCCCGCCGACCCGGAAATAGGAGACCATCATCCGCTGGCCGGAGACCATCTCGAAGATATCCAGGATCATCTCCCGCTCACGGAAGCAATAGAGGAACACGCTCATCGCCGCGATGTCCAAGGCGTGGGTCCCCAGCCAGACCAAGTGGCTGGCGATCCGCTGGAGCTCCGTGAGGATGACCCGGATGTACTGGGCCCGCAGAGGGACTTCCACCCCCATCAGCTTCTCGACGGCCATCACGTAGGCCAGGTTGTTGGACATCGGCGAGAGGTAATCGATGCGGTCCGTGAGGGGGATGATCTTGGTGTAGGTCTTGGATTCGCAGGTCTTTTCGATGCCGGTGTGGAGATACCCAATGTCCGGCACCACCGAGACGATGGTCTCGCCGTCCAGCTCCACCAGCAGGCGCAGCACCCCATGGGTGCTCGGGTGCTGGGGGCCCACGTTCAGCAGGATGGTCTCGCCCCGGAGCGCCCGCTCCGAAACCAGGTGCTTCAACTGCTCCAGGGTGAACTCCTGGACCGCACCTTCTTGCAGGGCCATGGTCGCCTCAACCCGCCGAGATTTCCCCTCCCGTATTGTGCCGCTAAGTCCAGCATGGAGCGGGGAGGAACCGCCCTCCCCCGCGCGCAGAAGCCCCTCACTCCTTGGCATACGGCTTGCGGGCGTCGATCCCACGCCAGTTGAAGGAGAACTGGACCGGCTCGACCACCAAGGGGTGATCCCGCCGCAGCGGATGCCCCTCCCAATCCTCCGGCAACAGGATGCGGCGCAGGTCCGGATGGCCTTCGAACCGGATGCCGAAGAGGTCGTAGACCTCCCGCTCGTGCCAGTTCGCCGTGGGCCAGACCTCGGTCACCGTGGGGACCACCGGGTCTTCCTCCTCGAGGAAGACCTTGACCCGAAGCCGGAGGTTGTGGGGGAGCGAATAGAGATGATAATTGACCGCGAAGCGGGGACGATCCGGCCAGTAATCCACGGCGCACAGGTCGGAGAGGAAGTTGAACCGACACCCCGGCTCATCCCGGAGGAAGCGACACAGCTCCACCAACGCCTCCCGACGGACCACCAGGGTGGTCTCCCCTCGGAACTCGATGACCTCCTGAAGGGCCGCGCCGAAGCGGGCCCGAACCGCCTCCACCACCTCCTCGAGCGACAACCCTGCCCTCCTGAGCCTAGGAATCGATCGAATCTTATCGATGATCGCCAACTCAGGCGGACCCGGAACCCACCCATCCGGGCCCAGGGAACCGCTCGCCGGCCTCACCCGCGGGGCGAAGGGATCCGGCCGCCCCGGCGGATCTTCTCGTGGAGCAGGAGGATCCCCTCGATCAACCCCTCCGGGCGGGGCGGGCAGCCGGAGACGTAGACATCCACGGGGATGATCTCATCCACCCCTTGGACGATGGCGTAGTTGTTGAAGACACCGCCGGTGGCGGCGCAATCGCCCATGGCGATCACCCACTTGGGCTCGGTCATTTGATCGTAGAGCCGGCGGACCACCGGGGCCATCTTCCGGCTCACCCGCCCGGCCACGATCATCAGATCGGCCTGGCGGGGGGAGGCCCGCATGATCTCCATGCCGAAGCGGGAGAGGTCGTAATGGCTGGCCTGGGTGGCCATCATCTCGATGGCGCAACACGCCAGCCCGAACAGCAGGGGCCACATCGCCCGGGTGCGCCCCCAGGACGCCACCCACTCCAGGGCCTCTTCCAGGGTGGTCACCACCACCCCCATCTCCCCGGTCTTCTGCCCCGACATCGCCACTGGCGCGCTCACCGCTCCCATTCGAAGGCTCCTTTCCGCCACGCGTAGACATAACCGACCAACAGGATCGCAACGAAGAGGGCCATCTCGATCAGGGCCAAGAGCTTGAAAGACCGCACCTGAAGGGCCCACGGATAAAAGAAAATGATCTCGATGTCGAAGAGGATGAAGAGCAGAGCGGTGAGGTAAAACTTGACCGGAAAGCGCCGCTGCGCCGGCCCGATGGGGACCATGCCCGATTCGTAGGGGAGATGCTTGCGACGGCTCGGCCGCTTGGGGGCCAGGATCGAGGGAGCCGCGAGCGCCATCCCCCCCACGGCCAACCCGGCCAGGAGCAGGGTTAGGATCGGCACATACTCGAGCAGCGTCC
>JBEPYX010000398.1:0-2323 GCA_041641155.1 Thermoflexus sp. | reverse complement strand
TCTACCCCCGCAGCTTCGCTGACGCCAATGGGGATGGCATTGGGGACCTGGAGGGGATCCGACGCCACCTCGACTATCTTCAGGACCTGGGGGTGGAGGCCATCTGGCTGTGCCCCCACTACCCCTCTCCCCTGGTGGATTGGGGCTACGACGTGGCGGATTACACCGATGTGGCCCCCGAATACGGCACCCTAGAGGATTTCCAGCGCCTCCTCCAGGAAGCCCACCGCCGGAACATCCGGGTGATCCTGGACCTCGTCCTCAACCACACCTCCGACCGGCATCCATGGTTTCAGGCATCCCGATCCAGCCGGGACAATCCCAAGCGGGACTGGTACATCTGGCGCGACGGGCGGGACGGCAGCCCGCCGAACAACTGGTATTCGCTCTTCGGGGGCTCCGCATGGGAATACGATCCCCGGACCGGCCAGTATTACTACCACTTCTTTTTTAAGGAGCAGCCTGATCTGAACTGGCGCAACCCCGAGGTGAAGCGCGCGATGTTCGAAGCGGTGCGTTTCTGGCTCGACCTCGGGGTGGATGGGTTCCGGCTGGACGCGGTAGGGACGATCTTCGAGGATCCCGCGCTCCCGGATCACGCGGCCCCCATGAGCTACCCCGAATGGCTGAAGGCCTGGCAATCCTCCACGGACGAGGTGGAGCGCGAGCGCCTGGAGCGCATCCGGCGGGAGATGTTCCGCTACCAAGAGGATCTCCCTGAAGTCCATGATCTCATGCGGGAGCTGCGGGCGCTGGTGAACGCCTACGGCGACGTCGTGCTGGTGGGGGAGACGGAGGACCTGGCGTATTACGGGAACGGCGAGGATGAGCTGCACCTGGTGTTCAACTTCCCATTGATGAAGGCTCCCCGCCTCACGCCGGCCGTGGTGCGCGCGAACCAGCGGGAGCGGCTGTCCGGCATGCCGCCGGGCGCATGGCCGTGCAACACCATGGGCAACCACGACGTCTCCCGCGTCCTCAGCCGCTACGGCGACGGCCGACACGACATGGAGATCGCCCGCCTCGCCGCTGCCCTGATGCTCACCCTGCGGGGAACGCCGTTCTTGTATTATGGGGAAGAGATCGGCATGCGGGACTTGATCCTCACGGATCTCTCTCAGTTCCGGGACCCGCTGGGGCGCTGGTGGTATCAGATGGAGCGAGAGCTGTTCGGGACTCCCCATGAGGAGGCGGTGATCCGCGGGGCTCAGTTCGGGCGGGACAAATGCCGCACCCCCATGCAATGGTCCCGCGGCCCGAACGCTGGCTTCTGTCCCCCCACCGTCGCGCCCTGGCTTCCGGTCCACCCCAACCACACGGAGGGGATCAACGTGGCGGACCAGCTGGAGGATCCGGGGTCCCTGCTCTCGTTCTACCGGCGCCTGATCCATCTGCGCCAGCGAACCCCCGCCCTGGTGGCTGGGGACTACCTCCCGCTGGCGGAGGACGCCGAGGACGCCCTGGTCTTCCTGCGCCGCCTGCCCTCTAACGGCCCGGCCTGCCTCGTGGCGATGAACATGAGCGAGCGCCCGACCTCGGTCCGCACCGGGCTGGCCGTGTGGGGGCGCTGCCTGTTCTCCACCCACCGCACTGAACGGAGCGAGATGGACCTGGGAGAGCTGCAGCTCGCCCCCTTCGAGATCACCATCGCAGAGATCGCCGGAGCTCCCGAACCGTCTCCGTGAGCCCCATCCGAGTGGCCCGGAACGCATCGGGGCCGGGCGCGGAGGACGCCCGGCCCCGATGTCGCTGTTACCCTCAGGCATCATTCCCCGAAGATCCCCGAAAAGGCGCCAGGAGGACCCTTGATAGGGTGCGAAGGGGAATCCCTGCGGGTCCTGCGCTGATCCGGCCAAGTTTGCGGGGACAGATCCGGGACGAGCAGGACCCGCCTACGGCCCGAACTCATGCTGGAACCGGGTCTCCTCGATCAGATGGGCCGTGAGGGCCGCCCACACCCGCTCCGCGGTGATGGGCAGTTCGGTGATCCGCACCCCCACCGCGTCCCGGATCGCATTGGCGACGGCGGCCGCGCCAGGGACCACAGGGGGTTCCCCCACCCCACGCGCTCCAAACGGGCCGCGCGGGCTGGGCACCTCCACGATATGGGTCTCGATGGGAGGGACCTCCTGAGCGGTCGGCAACGCGTAGTCCACGAAGGTCGTGGTGAGGACCACGCCGTTCTCATCGTAGCGCAGGGCCTCCCACAAGCCCCACCCCAGGCCCTGGGCCGCCCCCCCATGCATCTGGCCCTCGATGAGCAGCGGGTTCAACGCCCGGCCCACGTCCTGGGCCATCACCGCCTCCCGTACGGCCACCCGGC
>JBEPYX010000397.1:0-2326 GCA_041641155.1 Thermoflexus sp. | reverse complement strand
GGACGGATCCCGCTCCACACCTTCAACTCGGCCGCCCGCAGGGTGCTCGAATGGACGCGAGAGCAGCTGCCGCCGCGCCAGGTGGAATACCTAACGGGCCTCCCGACCCAGACGGAATCGGAGGGGATCACCCTGGTGCACGGGAGCCTCCGGGCGCCCGTTTGGGAATACATCCTGGACCCTTACACGGCCTGGGAGAACATCGCACGGCTGCCCACCCGCATCGGCCTCTTCGGCCACACCCACGTGGCCATCGCCTACCATGTCCCCGACCGAACGACGCCGCGGGTCCACATCCTCGAACCCCCCGAGGATGAACCCATCGAACTGAAGGCCGGATGGTGGATGCTCAACCCGGGCAGCGTCGGCCAGCCCCGCGACGGCGACCCCCGGGCCGCCTATGCCATCCTGGACCTGGAGGCCATGACCTGGACGTTCCGGCGCGTCCCCTACCCGATCGCCGAGACCCAGGCCAAGATGCGCCGCCTGGGGTTCCCGCCCTTCCTGATCGAACGCCTGGCCTATGGGGAATAGCCGCTGGGATACAATTGGGGAATGAGGCGGGCCGATAAGGCCCTTCAGATGGGTGAGTTCTGCGATAGGGATCGGCGGGATGGACGCGGCGTCGGGGCTCTCCCCGCGGGTTCTCTTGGTGGTCTTCGATCCCCCGGGGGCAGATGGCCTTCCCCTCTCCCGGGCGATGGGGTGGAACCGGGTCGAGGACCTGGTGGAAGGCTACATCGCCGATCTGGAGGCATGCAGCGGCGGGTTCGTCCGCTATCGGATCGCCGCCCGCGTGGACCTTCCCTTCTTCCCGGAGAAGATCGACGGGTTCCGATACACGATCGCCTCCTATCGGGCGGTGCTGGAGGGTCGGCAGCCCCCCCATGAGCCGGACACCGCAGACGACATGGCGCTGCTGGCCGCCTGCGATGGGATCGGCCGGGTGGCCCGGGGCGAGGTGGATGAGATCTGGCTGTTCGGCGGCCCCTACTTCGGGTTCTACGAATCCCGGATGGCCGGGCCGGGAGCCTTCTGGTGCAACGCCCCCCCGCTCCTCGGAGCCGAGGCCGCGGGGAGGCGGTTCGTGATCATGGGGTTCTCCTACGAGCGCGGCGTCGGGGAGATGCTGGAGAACTTCGGGCACCGGGCGGAGGCCATCATGGAGCGGGTGTTCGCTGGGGTGCCCGAGGAGCGGAACCTGTGGCGGCGCTTCACCCGCTACGACCGCATCGCGCCTGGGGCGGCAGAGGTCGGCACGGTCCACTTCGCCCCCAACAGCGAACGGGATTACGATTGGGGGAACCCCCGCTGGGTGTGGAGCCGCTGTGACGACTGGCTCCACTTCCCGGATCTGCGGGGCCGAGGGCGGTGGGTGAACTGCGCCGAATGGGGCGGCGGGGATATCCGGGAACACCATCGCTGGTGGCTCCGACACCTGCCCCGCGCCCCGGGGGAGACGGACGGCATCGCCCACAACTGGTGGCGTTACATCGTGGATCCCAATGCGGTGCCCTGAGGCGGGGGCCGGATGCCCCCACCAGCGCTTTCCGTATCAGCATCGGAGGGCGGCATGTGCGGGCGTTACACAATTTTCACGGAGCCGCGGCGGCTGATGGAGCGGTTCCGGGCGGAGTGGCCGGACGCGCCGTGGCAGCCCCGCTACAACGCCGCCCCCACCCAACTCCTGCCGGTGCTGCTGAACGACGGGACCCGGCGCATCCGCCTGCTGCGCTGGGGGCTGATCCCCCACTGGGCGGAGGACCCGGCGATCGGCCACCGCCTGATCAACGCCCGGGCGGAGACGCTGACCCAGCGCCCCAGCTTCCGCGAGGCCTTCCGCCGCCGACGGTGCCTGGTGCTGGCCGACGGGTTCTACGAGTGGCAACGGACGCCCCGGGGGCGGATCCCCTATTGGATCGGGCTGAAGGACCGGGAGCCGTTCGCCTTCGCCGGGCTGTGGGATCGCTGGGAGGGGGCGGAGGGGGAGGTCATCGAGAGCTTTACCATCATCACCACCACAGCCAACGAGCGGGTCGCTCCCATCCACGACCGAATGCCGGTCATCCTGCTCCCGGAGCACGAGGCCATCTGGCTGGACAACGCGGCCGGCCCCCAGGCCTGGCGCGAGGTCCTGCGCCCCTACCCGGCCGACCGGATGATCGCCTACCCGGTCTCCCCCCGGGTGAACTCCCCCCGGGCCGATGATCCCACCCTGATCCAGCCCGTGGGCGCGTGGTAAGGCCAAGGGGAGGCCTTATCCAGCCTCCGCCCACCGCGCTCGCAGGGCCCGGATCTGCTCCTCCACCGCCGATCGGGCCGTCCC
>JBEPYX010000396.1:0-2327 GCA_041641155.1 Thermoflexus sp. | reverse complement strand
ATGAACCACTGGAACGACCGATGCTGGATCTCGATCAGGTTGGGCGGTTCCAGGATCTCGGGGATGTGCGCGTAGCGCTTTTCACCGCTGACTCGAATCATGCCGTCCGCTTCCTCCTGTTCAGGCCGGCAGCGCGATGCCAGGCTGCGTGCCGGAGTTCACCAGCCGCACCGACGCCCCCGGCCCTCTTTGGGGAATCGAAAGCAGCGAAAGGGGTTTTCAACATCGCAAAGGAAAAGTATAGCAATCTGATTTTGTTTTGTCAAATCAACCCATCCGCGCCAGGACCTCCCGTTCCCCAGATCCGGCGCTCGACCGTTGATCCCCCAGGAACGCCTGAGACCCGCCCTTACGCCTCCTCATCGCGCACCACCCGGATATGGAGCTCCCGCAGCTGGCGCTCATCCACCTCCGATGGCGCGTTGAAGAGGAGGTCCACGGCGCTGGCCGTCTTTGGAAAGGCGATGACCTCCCGGATGTTCGGCTCGTCCGCCAAAAGCATCACCAGGCGATCCAACCCCAGGGCGATCCCCCCATGAGGCGGAGCCCCGAACTCAAAGGCCTCCAGCAGATGGCCGAACCGGGCATGGGCTTGCTCCGGGGTATACCCCAATAACCGAAAGACCCGCTCTTGGATCTCCCGGCGGTGGATCCGGATGCTCCCCCCGCCGATCTCATATCCGTTGCACACGATGTCATAAGCCTTCGCCCGGACCGACGCGGGGTCGACCTCCAGACGGTCCAGGTCCTCATCCATCGGCGAGGTGAAGGGATGGTGCATGGCCTCCCAGCGCCCCTCCTCCTCATTCCACTCAAACATGGGGAACTCCAGGATCCAGGCGAAGGCGAATTCGCTCGGATCGGCCAGCCCCAGCCGGTCGCGGAAGAACAAGCGCAAGCCCCCCAGGGCCTTGGCCACCGTCTCCGGAGCATCCGCCACCATGCAAACCAGATCCCCCGCCCCCGCCCCGGTTCGCTCGGCGATGGCCGCCCGCTCGCCCTCGGTGAGGAACTTCGCCGCCGGCCCTTTCACGCCGTCCCCGGTGAAGGCGAGGGTGATCAGCCCTTTGGCTCCCAGCCCCTTCACATAAGCGGCCAGCTCGTCCAGCTCGCGGCGGCTGTAGCCGGCGCATCCTGGAGCGCGCAGCGCCTTCACCTGCCCCCCTCCCCGGGCGGCCGCGCGGAACAGCTCGAAGGCGCTCTCCCGGAACACATCCGTCAGATCCACCAACTCCATGCCGAACCGGAGATCTGGTTTGTCCGAGCCGTAACGGGCCACCGCCTCCGCATAAGTGAGGCGCGGGAAGGGCGCACGGAAACGCTTGTGGGGGGTGACCCGTTGCACTACCTCGATCAGCAACCCCTCGATGAGCTGAAGGATGTCCTCCCGATCCACGAAGGACATCTCCAGATCCAGCTGCGTGAACTCCGGCTGGCGATCGCCGCGAAGATCCTCGTCCCGGAAGCAGCGGGCGATCTGGTAATACCGCTCCAGGCCCGCCACCATCAGCAGCTGCTTGAGCTGTTGAGGGGACTGGGGGAGGGCGTAGAACTTCCCCGGATGCAGCCGGCTGGGGACGATGAAGTCGCGCGCGCCTTCGGGCGTGCTCTTGATCAGGATGGGGGTCTCCACTTCGATGAACCCCCGGGCATCCAGATAATCCCGGATCGCCCGCGTTGTCTGGTGGCGTAACATCAGGTTCCGCTGCATCCGCGCCCGGCGCAGGTCCAGATAGCGGTAACGCAGGCGGACCGCCTCGTCAATCCGGCGGCCGTCATCCTCGATGGAGAAGGGCAACGGACGGGCGGAGTTCAGGATGCGGACCTCATGGGCCTCCACCTCGATCTCCCCGGTCGGCAGATGGGGGTTCTCCGCCCCCACCGGGCGGCGGCGGACCAGGCCGCGGACCTGGATCACATATTCATGGCGGACCTCATCCAAAGCGGCGTGGGCCGCGACGGAGCGGGAGGGATCGCCCACCACCTGCACAATCCCGCTGCGATCCCTCAGGTCGATGAAGATCAGCCCGCCGTGATCCCGACGGCGATGCACCCAACCGGCCAGCTCCACCGGCTGGCCGATGTGAGCCGGACGCAACTCGCCACACCCATGGGTTTTCAACATGAAGTCCTCCTGTCCCCAAGCGGATTCCACGATACGCGCCATCACCAGGTTCCCAGAAATCCGCCTGGCCGGGCAAGGGGCCCCCTTTCGGGGCCTCCTTGCCTCCAAAGCCCTGGGCGGCGATAGGATGGCCCGCAAAAAGCCTGGGCCGCCCGCTGCGGGTGGGCGGCCCAGGTTCGCTTTCGCTCGTTCCCCCATCGGG
>JBEPYX010000395.1:0-2340 GCA_041641155.1 Thermoflexus sp. | reverse complement strand
CCCCGGTGATGGCCCGCGTCCTCCCCACGGCGTCGCTGGGCAGATCCACCCCCACCAGCTGCTCGCGGACCCGATAGCGGGCCTCGCTCTCCGCCGAGACCACAACGAAGGTCGTCCGCCCCGCCCCCGAACTATCTGGGGAAATTGGCGTCGCAGGGGCGGTCGGCATCGGGGTCGGCGTCGGGGATGGCTGAGCCGCTGCCGGCGCTTCGGTCGGTGTCGGCGTGGAGAGGACGACGGTAGGAGTGGCCGGGGCCGCGCACGCCGCCAGCCCGACCAGCGTCAGCATGAGCCATGCGATTCCAACTCGCAGACGATGCATACGCTGCTTCCTCCTTAACAGAGATTATGGGAACAGATGACGGCAACCCCATCCCACTCGTCCAGCAGGTCCATCCTCAGGATCCGGGCCACCGGATCGGTCTGACCCAGGCGCCCCCAGGATCCCGGAGGGTCCCGAGGCGCTCACGCCCCATCCTCGAGGATGCGCTCCCCGGGCGGGACCGGCTCGTCGGCCACGATCAGGCCGTCCTGGATGCGCACGATGCGCTCGGCGTGTCGGGCCACGAAGGGATCGTGGGTCACCACCACCAGGGTGATCCCCTGCTCTCGGTTGAGCCGCTGGAACAGGGCCAGGATCTCCCGCCCCGTCCGGCTGTCCAGGTTCCCCGTGGGCTCATCGGCCAGGATCACCGTCGGCTCGGCGACCAGGGCGCGGGCGATGGCCACCCGCTGCTGCTGGCCGCCCGAAAGTTCATTGGGGCGATGGTGCAGCCGATCCCCCAGGCCGACCAACTCAAGCACCTGGCGGGCCCGGGCCCGGCGGTCACGGACGCCTCGGTAGATCAGGGGCAGCTCCACGTTCTGCAAGGCGGTGGCCCGGGGCAGCAGGTTGAAGTTCTGGAACACAAAGCCGACCTTGCGGTTGCGGATCTCCGCCAGCTGATCGTCGGAAAGGCGGGAGACATCCCGGCCCTCCAGCAGATACCGGCCGCGGGTGGGCGTGTCCAGGCAGCCCAGGAGGTTCATCAGGGTGGATTTCCCGGAGCCCGAGGGACCCATGATGGCCACGAACTCCCCGCGCCGGATGACCAGGTCCACCCCGCGCAGGGCCGGGATCTCGACCTTCCCGATCCGGTAGATCTTCTCGACCTTCTCCATCACCATCACCGGCTCGCTCATTAGAAACCAGCTCCCGTGCTCAGGATGATCCCGCTAGGCCAAGCATCCCAATTTTCCGGCATGCGGCCCCTTCGCTCTAAATCCGAGTCGGCCGGGGGAAGAGACTCCACCCCCGCGCCATCCCCTCACTCATATCGAAGAGCTTCGATGGGATTCAGAGCGGCCGCGCAGGCCGCCGGGCAGAGCTCGAATGGAAAGCCGGCGTCGGGGTGGACGCGGCACCCCGACACGCGGCGATGAGCGCCCGGATTGGAACCATCAGGAATACGATGCTCTGTCGATGACCGGCCACAGGCGACCTCCTCGTTCGGAACGAAGCCTTCCTCCGGCGATCAGGGAGCAGATGACTGCTCTCCAGTTCCCTTCCTGGATCCATCCGCCCGGCCACTCAGGGCCGTGGCGGCGAGGCTGGCGGCGGTTCCGGATGCAGGGGGAGGATCAGCTCGAAACGGCTCCCCCGGCCGGGCGCGCTCTGGACCTCCACCCGGCCGCCGTGGGCCTCCACGATCCAGCGCACGATGGCCAGGCCCAGCCCGCTCCCCTCGGCCCTCGCGTTCCGGCCGCGATAGAACCGCTCGAAGATGTGCGGGAGATCCTCCGGGTCGATCCCCGGGCCGGTGTCCTCCACCCACAGCCGGGCCACCGGACCCTCGGCACGAGCCCCTACGGTGATCCGCCCACCTGCGGGAGTGAACTTCACCGCGTTGTCCAGCAGGTTCGAGAGCGCCATCTCCACCCGCCCCCGATCCCAAACCGCCTCCGCCGACATCTCGGGCAACTCCAAGGCAAGCGTCAACCCCTTGCGGGCTGCCGCCTCCTTGAACAGGGAGGCCGCCGAGCGGACCACATCCGCGATGGGCTGTGGAGCGAGGTCCAGCTTGATCAATCCGCCCTCGAAGCGGGAGAGGTCCAGCAGGTTCTGGGTGATCCAGGCCATCCGGTCCACCTGGGCCTGGCTTTCGGACAGGAACATTGCCCGCGCCTCCGCGTCGTCCGCCGCCGGCCCCTGCAGGAGCTCGAGGAACGTCCGGAGGGCGGTCAGCGGGGTGCGCAACTGGTGGGAGGCGTCGGCGATGAAGTGGCGCAAAGCATCCCGCTCCCGCTCCAGGGCCGTGAAGGTCGCCTGCAGGCGCGCCGCCATGCGGTTGAGCTCCGCGG
>JBEPYX010000394.1:0-2343 GCA_041641155.1 Thermoflexus sp. | reverse complement strand
GTAGTCCGCTCCAGGACAATCAGCGCGCCGTGGCGGCGTTCGGCCAAGCGCGGGCATGCCTGCACCAGCGCCTCGATCACCTCGTCCACCGGGGCCTCCTGCGGATCCCGCTGCAGCCAGAGCCCCACCCGCCCGAGCCGCTCCAGGGCGCGGCGGAGCTCAGGCTGGAAGATGATCGGGATCGCGAGGAGGAGCGCCGGCAGGGTTCGCTCCAGGAGCCAGCGCATAGCCCGGAGGGAGCTTAAGGGCCCACTCAAGATCAGCACCAGCAGGATCAGGATGAACAGGCCCCGGATCAGCGTGACCGCCGGCGTCCCCTTCAGGGAATACAGGATCCCGAAAAAGAGCAGGGCCACCAGCCCGATGTCCACCAGACTGATCCAGTTCAGCTGATCCAGAAGATAGAGCAGATCCCGCACGGGAGTTCACCTATCCGGGAGCCCGAGGAAGGCTCGTGGGGCGGAGAACCCAATTCCGACCCATTCGCTAACCCATCAGCGCCCGGTAATGTGGGGCGCGGCCCGGGTTCAGCTGGATGAGGGATTGATAGACTGCCCGAGCTTCCCCCAGACGACCCGCCCGGAGGTATTGCTCGCCGATCCGCTCCAGATGGGCGATCGCCGCTTCATTCTGGCCGAGCTCGAGGTGAACCTGGGCCGCCAGCTGCCGCAGGCCCATCTCCTCGGGGAGGAGGGCGATCAGATCCTCCAGGTTCTGCGCGGCCTCCGCCAGCCGGCCTACGGCCCGCGCCCGCTCCACGGCATGGCGCAGCTCCTGCAGCGCCCGCTCGACGCGTCCAATCCGCAGATAGGCCTCTGCCAACCCCCAGCGGACCTCGAGGTCCTCCGGATCGATGTGGCGGAGCCGCTCCAGATACTCGATCGCCCGCGCCCAGTCCAGGCGCTGCGCCGCGATCTCCACCAGGCGGCGGAGGAGGGGCTGGAGGGCCACCCCCGAGAGACCTCGTTTGGATGCCCAATCCAAGCCCTCGCGGCAAATCCGCTCCGCCTCCTCCAAATCAGCCATGTGGAGAAAGGCCTCGGCCATGTGGCTGAACGCCTGGATCGTTCGGGAAGCATCCCCCAACTCCTGGGAGAGCCGAAGCAGCGGACGAAGGATCGCCAGGTCGAGCGGGGCCAGCCGCGCGGCCTGCTCAAAGGCGGCGAGAGCCATGGACGGATCTTCCATAAGCAGGAAATACTCGCCCAGGGTGCGGAACTTCGCGACCGCCGCAGGGCCCCGACGACCCCAGGCGAGCAACTGGCCCAGGGCCAGGTGGGCCAGCGGCGCGAAGGGTGCCCCGGCGAGGATCCGCAGCCCTTCCTCCAGGGCGCTGTAGAACAGGCCCTGCTGGGCCCAAAGATACGCCTGCCCCAGCTCGATCAGGAGCCGCTCCCCCTCCGGGACCATCAGGGCGTCCGCCAGGGTGAGCCGGAACGACGTCTCGGCCGTCCACTGGTCGAGCGCCTGCCGGATCAGGGTGAGCCGATCCCGCCAGGTCGAACTCGACAGGATCTGCCGCGCTCCCTCCAAGAGGGCCGCACACGGCTCCGGATGCCGGAGGATCCACGCCCGCAGGAAGCGATAACGATCCCGCCACCATCCCGTTTCCTCGGAGCGGGCCAGCTCCCCATCCAGAAGCTCCAGCGCCTCCAGATAGCGCTCGGCCACTTGCTCTAGGGATCCCTGGCGCTCCGCGCAGCGGGCCAGCAAGAGGAGACCGGCCAGGCGGTAGGTGGGAGTCGCCATGGCTGGCCCCAGTCGAGCGGCCGCCTCCTCGCACCGCCCCAGGTCGGCCAGGATCACGCCCATGGCGAACGCCAGGGCGGGATGCTCCAAACCGGCGGATAGAACCTGCTCATAGAGGGCCAGGGCTTCCCGTACCTGACCCTGGGAGTGCGCATCCACCGCCCGCCCTAACCGGGCGTGGATCCGGAACCATTCCTCCTCGGGGAACGCCCCGCGATCCTCAGAGAACACCAGATCGGCCAGCACCTGGAAGGCCTGGGCGAGCGCCTGACGGATCGGGTCGGCCGGGGCCTCCGTTTCCTCTTCCTCCTGGGGCAGCAGCCAGAAGGCCTCCGCCCGCGCCCGCTCCGCCTCGGGCTCGGCCTCTCTTCCAGCGCGTGTGGGAAGCGGGCCGGTGCCCGTCCGACGGGCCAGCTGGGCCCGCAACCAGTCCCGCGCCTGCAGCGCCTGCGGATGATCGGGGTCCAGCGCGAGGGCGGCGCTGACCGCCTCCAGCGCCCGCTGCAGGTCGCCCTGCTGGATCCAGGCGCGAGCCCGGGCCAGATCGGCCCGGATGGCGGCCTCCGGCTGGCCCAGCCGCCGGTAGGCCTGGGC
>JBEPYX010000393.1:0-2368 GCA_041641155.1 Thermoflexus sp. | reverse complement strand
TAGGCCACTAGATCCCGGCCGGTGAGCTGGGGGGCGTGGCCATCGCGGACCACATGGGCGAAGGCCCGGAGCTTGTCCAGGACGTCGCGGTTGCCGTGGATCACGCCGGGGTAGTTCATCATCTCCGCCAACCCCAGCACCCACGGACTGGAGAGCAGCGGCTGTAGGTCATACCAGTGCAGCTCGGCGCCGGCGGTCTCCATCGGCGAGGCGGGGACGCATGAGGGAAGCATCACGAAGACGCTCAGGGGGTTGTATTTGGCAGCGTTGAGCATGTAGCGGATCCCTTCCAGGCCCAGGACGTTGGCGATCTCGTGGGGATCAATGATCACCGTGGTGGTGCCGTGGGGGACGACGGCGCGGGCGAACTCCGGGGGAGGGACCATGCTGCTCTCGATGTGGACGTGAGCGTCGATGAACCCAGGGGCCACAAAGCGCCCTTTGAGGTCGATCACCTCCCTGGCCGTGTATCCCTCCCCGATCCCAACGATATACCCTTCATGGATGGCGATGTCGGCCTCGTGGATCTCTCCAGTGAACACGTTGACCAGGCGCCCTCCCTTCAGGAGCAAATCCACGGGCTCCAAACCTCGCGCCAGACGAATCCGACGGGCCAGCTCCATCGCGCCTCCTCCTCATTCGGTCCAGGGAATGCGTCGCGGCGGGATGTTCCCGTGGGTGAATGAATTTGAAACTATTATAAGCAAAGGCGCGCCGCAGGCAACGCGCTCCAAGCCCCCAGTGCACACCCACCTCGACCCCCCTCCACGCCCACGCAGCGGGCCCGTCCGAACGCCCGTATGTGGACCTGCATATCTTAAATTTTCTTACAAAACTTGACAAGATTTTGAGAAAAACGGAGAATTTCGGGGAACGCCAGGGCGCTTGAGAAGCGAAGGCGATGGCACAGGGATCGGGCCTGTTCGGGGTGGGCTTTCACCGGCGGGAAGGGTGGGCGGGGCCCGTGCCGTGGTTCGGGCTCCCTCCGGAGGGCGTGCGCGGGCTGCTGGGGGCCTTCCAGGATCTGGGGATCTACGAGGCCGTGGTGCTCAGCACCTGCGAGCGGCTGGAGGTCTACGGAGTGGGCGCCCTGGAGGCCGCCGCCGCCTTTCTCCGCCGTCAGGCTGCGGGCCGATCGCCGGCGATCTGGATCCATCGGGCAGCGGCGGCGCATCTCTTCCGGGTCGCCGCCGGCCTGGACTCCACGGCGGTGGGGGAGGCGGAGATCCTGGGCCAGATCCGAGAGGCCCTGGCGATCGCCCGAGCTGCGGGGACCGTGGGGCCGGTGTTGGGCCCGCTGTTCGAGCGCGCCCTAGCCCTCGGCCGCGCGGTCCGCGCCCGCACGGCCTTCGGCCGTTCCCCTCTCTCGCTGGCCCTCCTGGCGGTCCGCGAAGTCCACCGGCGGTTCCCCTTAGAGGGACGGTCCGTCCTGGTCGTTGGGGCGGGGACCATGGGCGCTCAGATCGCCCACGCCGTCCGCCGATGCCGGCCGGCCCGCCTGGAGGTGCTCAGCCGAACCCGGGAGCGGGCCTGCGCCCTCGCGGAGCAGGTGGGCGGGGTGGCGGGGACGCTGCAGGAGTTGCGGCCTCGCCTGATCCGGGCGGACGTCGCGTTCTTCGCCCTGGCGGCCCCGCAGCCTGTGCTCTCCGGGGCGGATCTCCGCGCGATCGCGGCGGCGCGTGAGGGGGTGCCCCTCTGGCTGATGGATCTGGGGGCGCCGCCCAATCTGGGCCCGGACGATCCGGACCTCCCAGGGATCCACGTGATCCGCCTGGAGGACCTGCAGCCCCTCCGCGCGCTCCATCAGGCGCAGCTGGCCGAGGCCATCGCCCAGGCGGAGGCTATGGTGGACGCTGCGGTGCACGAGTGGGAGCGCGAGCGGCACCGCCGCGCCGTCGGCCCGTGGATCGCCCAGCTGCGTCAGCGCGTCGAGGCCATCCGACAACAGGAGCTGGAATGGCTTTGGCCGAAGCTGGGCGATCTTACCCCGCAGCAGCGCGCCCGCATCGAGCAGTTCGCCCACCGCTTGCTCCAGAAGGTGCTCCATGCCCCTACGGTCGGCCTGAAGCGGATGGCCGATGACCCGCGGGCCCTCCGCTGGTTCCAGATGCTTTGGGGGCTGGATGGGGACGGGATGGAGCGCTCCGACGACGAAGGAGACCGGATATGATCCAGCGTCCGCTGCGGATCGGCACCCGCGGCAGCGCCCTCGCGCGGGCCCAGGCCGATCAGGTGATCCGCCGGCTGCGGGCCAGCGACCCGACGCTTCCCCTGGAAACCGTGATCATCCGCACCAGCGGCGACCGCGGGCAGCGGGAGGTGCGGGGGGCGTTCGTGAAGGAGCTCCAGCACGCCCTCCTGCAGGGGG
>JBEPYX010000392.1:0-2368 GCA_041641155.1 Thermoflexus sp. | reverse complement strand
TGCAGCGCCTGGCCGCCTTGGGCCGCCGGGTGGCGGAGAACGGCCGCTCGATGGGCATGGCCCTCACCTCCTGCACCGTCCCCCACGTGGGCCGGCCCACCTTCGAGCTGGGCGAGGATGAGATGGAGATCGGCATCGGCATCCACGGCGAGCCCGGCCGCTACCGGGAGCCCCTCAAGAAGGCCGATGAGATCGTTGAGCGCCTGATGGAGCCCATCCTCAAAGACCTGCCGTTCCGGTCCGGCGATCGGGTGATCTGCATGGTCAACTCCATGGGAGGGACCCCTCTCAGCGAGCTCTACATCGTCTATCGCAAGGTGGCCCAGATCTGCGAGAAGGAAGGGATCCAGATCGTCCGCAACCTGGTAGGGGCGTACATCACTTCCCTGGAGATGGCAGGGACGTCTATCACCTTGCTCCGGGCGGACGATGAGATGCTGGAGCTCTGGGATCATCCGGTGAAGACCCCCGCCTTGCGCTGGGGGATGTGAGCCGGGCCTGGGGAACGAAGAACCCGATCCTCTCGCGGGATTGTTGCTTCGACCTCTCGATCGGAGGTGGGCTGGCGATGCCGGTGATGCGAGACGATGTGGTGGCTTGGCTGGAGCGGTGCGCGGCGGTGCTCGAAGAGAACCGGGATTATCTCACCCAGCTCGATGCGGCGATCGGGGATGCAGATCACGGCATCAACATGGACCGGGGGTTCAAGGCGTTCATGGCCAAGTTGCCCTCGGTCGCGGATAAGGATATCGGGACCATCCTCAAGACCTTGGGGATGACTTTGGTGGCGACGGTGGGGGGCGCTGGCGGGCCGCTCTATGGGACCTTCTTCCTGCAGATGGGGGTGAAGACGGCTAACAAGCTCATGCTAACCCCGGAGGACTGGGCGGAAGCGCTGGAGGCCGGCATCCAGGGGGTGATCGCCCGGGGCCAGGCCCGCCCCGGTGATAAAACCATGGTGGACGCCCTGTTGCCGGCCCTGGAGGCCTTCAAGGAGGCGCTCCGCAACAGCACCCCCTTCGGGAAGGCCCTGCAGCGGATGGCCGAGGCGGCCGAACAGGGGATGAAGGCCACGATCCCTATGGTGGCCCGCAAGGGGCGGGCGAGTTACCTGGGCGAGCGCTCGGCCGGCCACCAGGATCCGGGGGCCACTTCCTCTTATTTGATCCTTAAGGCCGCCGCCGACGTCTGGGCCAACGCAACGTAACGAACGAAGGGAACCGATCCGCGCGGAATCCCATCTCCATAGGAGGGAAGCCATGGCCGCTCGATACGTGATGGCCATCGATCAGGGGACCACCAGCACCCGGGCGATGATCTTCGACCACGAAAGCAACGTCGTTGCATGGGATCAGAAGGAGCACGAACAGATCTACCCGCAGCCCGGGTGGGTGGAGCACAACCCGATGGAGATCTGGGAGCGGACCCAGGAGGTGGTAAAGAACGCCATGGCCAAGGCGGGGATCAGCGGGGCGGACATCGCCGCCATCGGGGTGACCAACCAGCGGGAGACTACCATCGTCTGGAACAAACGGACCGGCAAGCCCTACTACAACGCCATCGTCTGGCAGGACACCCGCACGGCCCCCATCTGCGCCCAGCTGCAGCGCGAGGGCTACGAGGCGATGTATCGGGAGAAGACCGGCCTCCCCATCGCCACCTACTTCTCCGGCCCTAAGCTCCAGTGGATCCTAGACAACGTCCCCGGCGTGCGAGAGGACGCGGAGAAAGGGGAGGCCCTGTTCGGCAACATTGACACGTGGCTGATCTGGTGGCTGACGGGGGGGCCGGACGGGGGCGCCCACGTGACCGACGTCTCCAACGCCAGCCGCACCATGCTGATGAACTTGCGCACGCTGGATTGGGACGATGAGATCCTCCGGATCCATCGCATCCCGCGCCAGATGTTGCCGCAGATCCGGCCTTCGTCAGACCCGGGGCTCTACGGCAAGACACCGAAGGCGGGGCTCTTTGAGGCGGAGGTGCCGGTGTGCGGCGACCTGGGGGACCAGCAGGCGGCCCTGGTGGGGCAGGCCGGGCTGGAAGTGGGGATGGCCAAGAACACCTACGGCACCGGCTGCTTCCTCCTCCTCAACACCGGCACGAACATCGTCCCCTCCAAGAGCGGTCTGCTCACCACTGTGGCCTACCAGTTCGGCCAGGGCCCGTGTGTCTACGCCCTGGAGGGCTCCATCGCCATCACCGGCGCCCTGGTGCAGTGGATGCGGGACAACCTGGGCTTGATCTCCCGCTCGGCGGAGATCGAGGACCTGGCCCGCACGGTGGAGGACAACGGGGGCATCTATTTCGTGCCCTTCTTCTCCGGCGCCTTCGCCCCCTACTGGCGGCTGGACGCCCGGGGGGTGAT
>JBEPYX010000391.1:0-2370 GCA_041641155.1 Thermoflexus sp. | reverse complement strand
CAGCTGAGGCCAGCCATACGCCAGAAGGGCCAGGAAGATCGCCCCGCTCAGGATCGCTGCCGGCACCGCGCGTCGAAACATCCTGCTCCCTCCTTCAGCCTCGGACGGCGAAGCCCAGGGCGGCGGCGATCAGGATCGCGATCAACAGCCAGCGAAGCCCATCGTGGGTCAAGAGGAGGGCCGAAGGTCGTCCCGGAAGCTCCCCCTCAGGAGGGACGGCGAAGGCCTCCTCGCCGACCGCCATCGTCGGATCCAGCGGCCAGAGGACGGCCGCCCCCGCTGGATCAGGCATCGCAAACAACGAGCGGATCCCATACCGCTGGCCGATCTCCCCGGCCAAGATCGCTTCCTCCCGCAACAAGCCGCCCATCATACTGGCCGCCACCGGCTGCGTTCCCAGGAAGAGGGTCAGTCCGGCCGCGTAGGCCATGGGGCTGGCCCCGGCCCACTCCACATGATCCGGCGGCACCGCCGATGGGATGCCGTAACGCCGATAGGCCTTCTGGAGCACATCGCGGGCATACAGCAGCGCCACGGGATCGGCGACGGTGATCAAGGGAGGGACCTCGCTGGCCACCGTGTCCTCGGCTAGGCGCCCCAGCGCCCGCGCCCCGCTCCACGTCAACGCCGCCTCCCCACCGATCAGCCCCCCCGAACCCAGCGCCAGATGGAGGGGCTCCCCCGTTTCCAGGGCCCGCCCCGCCTGCCGGGGAAGCTGGCGGAAAGGCTCCAGCTCCCGCGGAAGGATCTGGATCCGACGGACAAATCGAACGGCGAGGAGGGCCAGCAACGCCGTGAGGAGTGCGAACAGTCCGCCGATCATGAGGGATCTCCCCATTCACCCGGGGGACGGGGAGGGGCCTCGAGATCCGCTACCCAGCGGGCGATTCGTTCGGACCCCAGCCAGGGGCGCAGGAGCCACAGCCCCTGGGCCAGGGGGAACCGGAGAGGGGCGAACGCCTCCAGGATGCAGCGGAGATCCCGCTCGAGGGTTCTAGCGGCCTGTGGAACGCCCTCTGTTTCCCCCATCGCTTCCTCCCCGAGGTGCGCCCTTCCGGATGCGCGCCCGATGGTCTTTCAAAATCCTGCATGGAGGGCTTTCGGTTTGAGTATAGAAGTTTTCCCGCCGCCCCACAACCGGGGCGGCGGTCGACCTTCCCCACCCTGCCGCCTCCGCCTCAGGCGAGATTGGCGCCAGGCACAGGAACCAGGTTCACAATCTCGGCCAGGATCTGCTCCGGCGTGATCTCCCGCATCCGAGCCGAGGGGTTCAGGATGAGCCGATGGGCCAGGCAGGGCTGGACCAGCGCCTTGACATCGTCGGGGAGCACGTAGTCCCGCCCCCGCAGGACGGCGCGGGCCTGGGCGGTTCGGAAGAGCGCAAGGGCGCCGCGGGGGCTAGCCCCGAGATAGACATCGGAATGCTTCCGCGTGTGCTCCACAATCTCCAACAGATACGTTTTGACCTCCGCCGACACGTGAACCTTCCGAATCTCCTCCTGGGCCCGGCGCAGCTCCTCCAGCTGCACCACCTGCTCCAGCGTTTCGATGGGATGGCGAAATTGTTGGGCCTCCAGGATGGCCAGCTCATCCCTCCGCGAGGGATAGCCCAGCCGGATGCGCAGCATGAAACGGTCCAGCTCCGCCTCGGGAAGGGGAAACGTGCCTTCGTATTCGATGGGGTTCTGAGTGGCCAGCACTAGAAACGGCTGCGGGAGCGGATACGTCACGCCGTCCACGCTGACCTGACGTTCCTCCATTGCCTCCAGCAGCGCGGCCTGGGTTTTCGGGGTGGCGCGGTTGATCTCGTCCGCCAGGACGATGTTGGCCATGATCGGTCCGGGGCGGAACTCAAAGGCCCGGGTCCCGGGGTTGAAGATCGAGACCCCCGTGATATCGCTGGGCAGCATATCCGGCGTGAACTGGATCCGGCGGAAGGTCCCCCCGATGGAGCGGGCCATCGCCTTGGCCAGCATGGTCTTCCCCACGCCGGGGACATCCTCGATCAACAGGTGGCCCTGGGCCAGCAAGCCGATCACCGCGAGCTCCACCGCGTCCCGTTTTCCGAAGATCACCCGCTCGATGTTCTCGATAAGCCGGCGGGCGATATCCTGGGCGAATTCGACCATCGCCAGGTCCTCCTCTGAGGAAAAATGCTCTGTAACGGTGAGGAGCGGGCGGACCCCTGTGTATGCATGACTTCACCCCGGTCACGGATAAAGCGTCGGGGTGGGGGGAGGGGAGAGGGGCGAGGTGGCCGTCGGGGCAGGCGATGGCGTGGGGGGTTCCACGCCCTCCGCCGGCACGCTGGGGGTTGGGGGCTCCGGGCTCGCCGTGGGGGTAGCGGTCGGAAGTCCGGCCGAACCAGCT
>JBEPYX010000390.1:0-2372 GCA_041641155.1 Thermoflexus sp. | reverse complement strand
GGGCGGCGCCGGCCCGATGCGGGTCCGCTTCGGCGCCCTGCCGATCCTGGACGTCCTGCCGGTGTATGTCGCCCAGGCGGAGGGCTACTTCGCCCAGGCCGGCCTGGAGGTGGAGGTCGTGCCCGCCGCCTCCGCCGCCGAGCGGGACCAGTTGATGCAAGCCGGGCGGATCGACGCCATGGTCAACGACACGGTCTCCACGCTCTTTTACAACAAAGAGAAGGCGCAGATCTATGTGGTCCGCATCGCCCGCCAGGCCTATCCGCAAGCCCCTCAGTATTTCATCCTGGCGAACAAGGACGCCGGGATCCAGCGCCCCCAGGACCTCAAGGGGGTAGAGATCGCCATCTCCCAGGGGACCGTCATTGAATACATGACGGATCGGATCCTAGAGCGGGCGGGGCTGAAGCCCGGAGAGTATCGAACGGTGAACATCCCCCGCATCCCGGATCGGCTGCAGGCGCTGGCGGAGGGCCGGGTGAAGGCGGCCACCCTCCCGGATCCCTTCGCCACCCTGGCGATCCAGCAAGGGGCCAGGGTGGTGGCGGATGATCGGGAGGTCCAGGCGATCTCGCTCAGCGTGCTCAGCTTCCGGGCGGAGATGGTGGAGAGGAACCCGGAGGCGGTGCGGCGCTTCCTGCAGGCGTGGGATCGGGCCGTGGCGGCCATCAACGCCAACCCGGACCGATACGCCGGCCTGCTCTCGGAGAAACAACTGGTGCCCCAGCCCTTGGTGGGAACTTATCGGCTCCCTCCGTATCCGGAGCGCGCCCTCCCGACCCGGGAGCAGTTCGCCGATGTGATCGCCTGGGCCAGGGGGAAGGGGTTGATCCCGGCGGATCTCCCCTACGAGCGGCTGGTGCGCGAGGTCCGCTGAAGGAGGGCCGGGTTGGGGCATCCCGGAAGGGGGGCGAGGCGTCGGGGCCGCCTCGCCCCCTTCGGATCTCGAGCGCGGCGCGGGCATCAGCCCGCCGATCCGGGCGGCGGGAGATATTTCCCCAGGATGGGGGCCAGGTCGCGCCGGATGGACTCGGGGACCAGGGAGAGATCCGTGGCGAAGGCATGCTGCAGGGCGCTGCCGCAGGCGCAGGGCCGTTCCTCCGGCAGGATGCGGGCCAGAACGCGGATCGCCTCCTTCGCCAGGGCCACGTTCGCGGCCAGACGCTGGATCACCATCTCCGCGGTCACCGGCTCCTCGCTCTCATGCCAGACGTCGTAGTCCGTCACGTGGGCCATGGCGGCGTAACAGATCTCCGCCTCGCGGGCCAATTGGGCCTCCGGCACGGCGGTCATGCCGATGATGTCCGCCCCCCATTGTCGCCACACCCGGCTCTCCGCTTTTGTGGAGAAGCGCGGCCCCTCGATGGTGATGAACGTCCCCCCCCGATGCACCGTGCCCCCCACCGCCTTCACCGCCTGGTAGACATACTCGCTCAGGTGGGGGCAGAACGGATCGGCCATGGAGATGTGGACCACCAGGCCGTTGCCGAAGAAGGTGTAGGGGCGCTTGCCCTTGGTGGCATCGATCAGCTGGTCGGGGACGACCACATGGCCGGGGGCGAACTCCTCCCGCAGGCTGCCGCACGCGCTGACGGCGACGATGCGCTCGACCCCCAGCACCTTGAGGGCGTAGATGTTGGCGCGGCTATTGATCTCACTGGGAGCGATCCGGTGGCCGCGCCCATGGCGGGGGAGGAAGGCGACCCGCCGGCCCTCCAGCGTTCCGACGACGATGGCGTCGCTCGGATCCCCGAAGGGGGTGGAGATCCGCACGTCCTCCACATCCTGCAGCGCTTCCATCTGGTAAAGGCCGCTGCCCCCGATGATCGCCAGCTTCACCGGCTCTCGCGCCATGGAGGATTCCCTCCCGAAGGATGCCTTCCCCATGGTAGCCCAGGCGGCCCAGCTTGGGTAGCACGGGCAGGACGGTGGGATGGAGCGGCGTTAGGGTTCGCGGGGGGATGGCCCCCATTCGGGCGGCGGCCCGCGGAAGGGCAGCGCGGCGAGACGAGCGGACACCCTCCGCTCGCCCTGTCGGGCGAGGATGGGGCGGCCGGGGTCCGCGTATGCTCGCAGCACATACCCGAGCCCGATGGGGCCCCAGCGCGGGGAACGCACCACGCTCGTCAGCCACCCCACCTCCCGTCCCTCCGCCTCCAGGCGGACCCCCTCCGCCGGAATGTCCTCCGCCAGGTAGAGGCCCACCAGTTGGCGCCGCACCTTCTCATAATGCTCCAGCCGGGCGATGACCTCCTGCCCAATGTAGCAACCCTTCTGGAACGAGATGGCGAAGCGGAGTCCGGCCTCCAGGGGGTTCACGGCCTCGGTCAGCTCACGGCCCCACGCGGGGATCCCGTGTTCCACCCGCCAGA
>JBEPYX010000389.1:0-2379 GCA_041641155.1 Thermoflexus sp. | reverse complement strand
CCCGGCCGCGGCGTGTGCCGGATCTCCCATCCCAGGCGGATCGGCAGCCTGGCCACCACCTGGCCGACCACCTCCCGCTCCGCCTCCAGCTCCGGGCTGCTGGTGATGTAGATCCGGATCGGCTCCGTCATGGATCTTCCTGAGACCTCCAGAGCGGATCGAGGCTCTCTTCCAGGGCGGGCGCGCCGAGGCCCCAGGGGATCCCACTCACCCGAGGACGGGTCGGATCCCGCGGTGCACCACCCGGCCGCCGATGGTCTGCAGGATCTTCCGGGGGTCCTCCCATCGGTGGGTCCAAGCACGGAGGGCCTGGGCGATCTCCTGCGGGGTCATCGGCCGGTTGTTGTTCATCAACAGCAACCGGAACACGGCGTCCGTGAGAGGGGTTTGCGGGGTGATGAAATCCGGCTGGCGGCTGCAATGCTGGAGCAGCACATGCCACAGCCCGTCCACCCGCCGGACCTCAGCGGTCTCCGGATCCACCCAGTCGATCTCCGCCGTCTCCGGGTGGGCGAGGAACTGATCCCGGTGCGCCGGGCACAGGTGGCTCATCAGGTAGGCGCGGAAGTCCTGCCCCTCCCGCTTCCACCAATCCAGATCGATACGGAATGGGGTATCCAGCGTCGGCTTGATCAGCCGCTGGGGGATGACCTGCGGGCGGTCGCTCATGCCCCCTCCTCCATCCACCGCCAATACCCATCGCCCAGGTAGACGCATCCGGGCACGCCCAGCGTTTCCTCAAACAGCGCCTCCGGCGGCAGGCGGATGAGCAGGTTCACCGCTTGGTAGAGCGTCTTGGCGTGCACGGTCCCCTGGGGGGTGAGGCGGGCCAGCGCCGGGAACAGCTGCTGGACCAGCGCGCGCGCCGGGCGGTTCCGCCAACGCGGCCACAGCTCCTCCAACACCGCCGGATCGTCCACGAAGATCAGGCTCTGGTCGTCGAACTCGCCCGGGACCTGGCGGCGAAGCATATCGAAAGCCAGGCGGCCGTCCTCCACCCGCACCACCCGCACCCAGTCCCGCCGGCTGCGGCCCTGCAGCTGGACCCGGATCACGCCCGGCTCGGGGGCCCGTCGGAACACCACCAGACACCCTGGTTGAACAGCATGGGCGCGATACCATTCGCGAAGCCCGAAGACGTATCCCCGCTCCCGGACCACCCAGCCGGCCCAACGCCGCCCGTCCGTCGGGTCCTCGAACTCGAAGCGGATGCGGTGGGTCCGCCCCAGCGGGAAGACCTGGGCCGTGCGCCGGGTCAACGGCGCCGTCCCGCTGGCCAGATGGGGATACGTCGCGATCCACACCACCTCCTCCGCCTCTCCCACCAGGCCAGGGCGGATCTCCCCCGGCACACTCAGCTCGTCGTCCATCTCCGCCGCGATCCGGCGCAAGGCTTCGTCCAGCCGCTCCCCCGTCCCCGTGTAGGGCGAGCCCTGCAGGCGGGGTGGGGTCTCCAGGACCTCGGGGGGCTCCATCCGGCGCAGGAACCAGAGGAACTGCCCCGCCGGGCCCACCTCATCGAAGCGCGGGTCTCGATAGAGGGCGGCGTTCAGGGAGAAGACCTGGGCGGCGGGCGGGACATCGGATGGCAGCTCCAGATGGGGGAGCAACGCCTCCGGGGGCAAGGGGCCACCCCCGTGGACATCGAGGACGGCTTCCACCAGGTTCAGGTGCCCTTCGTGGAGTTCGACCAGCAGCGCCTTCGGGAACCAGCGATCCCCCACCCGAACGAAGTCGGGGCTGGCCTCCAGGCGGGCGGTGAGCCGCTCCTGGATCTGCCGCCCCCACGCCGCCCAGACCTCCTCCGGGCGCATGCCCTTCTCATCGGTGCGATACAGCCCGTCCCAGTCGTTGAGGCGATGGGGAAGCGGGTATTCGGCCGCGAACTCCCGAAGGGTTCCATCCGCCTCAAAGCGCACCTGAATGACCTTGAAGGGTCCGACCTCCGGGTTGTGGCCCTCCCGCACCCCCACCACGGTCCCGACGGCGAAGTTCAAGTGAGGGAAGAACAGGCGCTCGCCCACCTGGTAGCGGTCCTTCGGGCGGAAAGGGCGGGCGCCGGCGAGCGCATGGCGCCGCCGCCCCTCGACCTCCTGGAGGCGGCGCTGGATCAGGAAACGGGCCAGCTCCTCCGCCGTGCGGGGGAGGGGTTCCTCCAGGAACCGGTTTAACAGCGCCTCGAGATCCTCGTCCGTGATCTCCAGATGCTCCCAGTCGATCGCGCCGGGCCACGTCGTCGCCATCTTCCCACCTGTCCACCTTGAGGTCCCGGGGAGGCCGCTGTGGAAAGGGCTGCTCCTGAATTGCGCGGGCCACGGGGACGCGCAAAGTCACACCCGATTATACCGAGGCCCAGGGACGTCAGCAACCCCCCGGAAG
>JBEPYX010000388.1:0-2385 GCA_041641155.1 Thermoflexus sp. | reverse complement strand
GCGATATATCCCTCGACGCGCCCCTCCACCAGCACCGGCTCCTCCCCCGGCCGGGCGAGGGCGATCACGCAGCGGAACCGCGCCGTTCGCTGGGGCCAGGGGACGCCGGCCATTCGCTCCAGGACCTCCCGGATCCGGGCGGGGTCGTCCGCGCCAGGCCCGGCGAATCGGGCGGAGTGAACCCCCGGGGCGCCACCCAGCGCATCGATCTCCAGCCCGGAGTCATCCGCCAAGGTCCACAAGCCGCTGCGGGCGCAGTAGACGAGGGCCTTCCAGCGGGCGTTGTCCTCCATGCGCTCGTGGATCTCCTCGACGGCCTCGGCGATCCCGATCTCCTGGAGATCCACCAGCCGCACCGGGAGGTCGGCGAGGAGGGCGGCGAGCTCCCGGCGCTTGCCGGGGTTATGGGTGGCGATCAGGAGCACGCGTTGCGGCTTCTTGGGGGGCGCGTGAGGGCTCATCCGCGCGCTCATTCCGGAGCCTCTCGATCCCGTTCCGGACCACCTGAAGGAGCCGGGAGAGGGTTTCCTCGAGCTCCAGGAGGCGGGTGAGGGCGTAGTCGTCTGCATCCGCCTTCAAGCGGTCCGCCTCCCGCTGGGCCCGCTCGATGATCAGGGCGGCACGCTGCTCCGCCGCCTGGACCACCTGATGCTGGGCGATCAGCTCGCTGGCCTGCTCCTGGGCCAGGGCGACGATCCGCTCGGCCTCTTCCTTCGCCTGGGCGATGATCCGCTCCCGCTCCTGGACGATCCGCCGCGCCTGCTTGATCTCCTGGGGGATGGTCACCCGCATCTGATCGATCAGATCCAAAAGCCGCCGCTCCTCCACCACCACCCATTTCAGGAAAGGGAGGGGACGGCTGCGAAGGGCCAGCTGTTCCAGCTGGTCGATCAGATGCAGGATGTCCATCCCGGCCTCCTCACTCGCGGATCGAAACGATGGGGACCGTCTCCCCGGATCGCTGCGCGGCCTTCACCGCGAGGGCCCGGGCGACGTGCGGCGGGACCATGGCCGAGACATCCCCGCCCAGCAGGGCGATCTCCCGGACGATGCTGGAGCTGATGAAGGCGTAGTCCCGGCTGGTCATCAAGCACACCACCTCGATCTCCGGAGCCAGCTGCTTGTTGGTCAGGGCCATCTGGAGTTCCAACTCGAAGTCCGAGACCACCCGCAGGCCCCGCACGATCACCCGCGCCCCGATCCGCCGCGCGAAATCCACCGTGAGGCCGCTGTAGGCGGTGACCGTGACGTTGGGGAGGTGCTGCAGGGCTTCCCGCACCAAGGCCAGGCGCTCCTCCAGCGAGAAGAGGAGGCTCTTGCTGGGGCGATCGTAGACGCCCACCACCAGCTCGTCGAAGATCGCCGCCGCCCGCGTGGCGATGTCAATATGCCCGTAATGGATGGGGTCGAAAGACGCCGGATACAGTGCTCGGGTCATCCCGGCTCCTTTGCCAAGCGCGTCCCCTCAGCTGGGTTCCACGGGCTCCTGCCAGAACCGAGAGACGGCCTCCGCCAGGCGGCGATGTTCGGGGGCCTGGAGGTCCGGATCGCGCTCGGCCAGGCGCTCGGCCGCCTCGCGGGCGATCTCGAGGAGGCGCGGATCCGTAAGGTCGGCCAGGCGCATCTCCGGGAACCCGCTCTGGCGCGTGCCCAGGAAATCGCCCGGCCCGCGCATCTCGAGGTCCTTCTGGGCCAGCTGGAAGCCGTCGTAGATGGTCTCGATGGCCCGGAGGCGCTCGATGGCGCTCTCGGAGGGGGATTCGGCCAGGAGGAGGCAGTAAGAGGGATAGCTGCTCCGCCCAACCCGGCCCCGGAACTGGTGGAGCTGAGCCAGCCCGAACCGGTCGGCCCCCTCGATGAGGATCACCGTGGCGTTGGGGACATCGACGCCCACCTCCACCACCGGCGTCGCCACGAGGATCTGGATCTCCCCGCGGGCGAAGGCGGCCATCACCGCCTCTTTCTCCTCGGATTTCATCCGCCCGTGGATCAGGCCCAACCGGAGATCCGGGAACACCTCACGCTGCAGCCGCTCGTATTCCTCCACCGCCGCCTTCGCCTCGATTTTATCGGAGCCCTCCACCAGGGGGCAAACGATATAAGCCTGATGGCCCTGCTCGACCTGACGGCGGATGAAGGCATAGGCCCGCTCTCGCTCCTCGGGCATCAGCCAGCGGGTCAGCACCGGCCGCCGGCCCGGCGGCATCTCATCCAGGACCGAGAGGTCCAGGTCGCCGTAAAGGGTGAGGGCGAGAGTACGGGGGATCGGGGTGGCGGTCATCACCAGCACGTGCGGGTTGTAGCCCTTGCCCCGCAGGGCCGCTCGCTGCAGCACCCCGAACCGCTGCTGCTCATCGATCACCACGAACGCGAGATCGTGAAAGG
>JBEPYX010000387.1:0-2390 GCA_041641155.1 Thermoflexus sp. | reverse complement strand
GTAGCGGCGGTTCTTGAAGTCGTCGATGGCCTGGTTGATCTGATCCAGCCGATACTGCCGGGTGTGCACCTTCACCAGCCCCCGCGCGTTCAAGTCCATCAGCTCCACCAGCTCTATGTAATTCCCGACCAGGCTCCCGGCGATGGCGATCTCGTTGAAGATCATCTGCACGGTGGGGACCTCCAGCTTCCCCCCGTAGCCGATGATGAAGTGGGTGCCTCCCTTGCGCAGCATCTGCCACCCCTGCTGCTCCACCCCCGCCTCGCCGACGAAATCGAGGACCACGTGGGCGCCGCCCTTCGTGCGCTCGCGGACCTCGGCCACGAGATCGGGGCCGCCCGCCAGCACCTCATCGGCCCCCAGCTCCCGGGCCAGCTGGCGGGCGGATTCCGAGATATCCACGGCGATGATGCGGGCGCTGGAGAGGGCGCGGAGGGCCTGCAGGGCGATGTGGCCCAGGCCCCCGATCCCGATGATCACGCAGAAGCCCCCCGGGGGGAGCCGCTTCGCTGCCCGCTTCGCCGCCCGATAGGCCGTGAGGCCTGCGTCGGCCAGCGGGGCCACATCCGGCGGGGCCACCCCATCCGGCAGCTTGACCAGGGCGCGCTCGTTCGTCACCAGGTATTCCGCGAACCCTCCGTCGGCGTTCAGGCCGGGGAAGACCCCGCGCTCGCAATACATGTCCTCCCCCTGCCGGCACGCCAAGCACACCCCACAGGTCCGCAGGGGATGACAGATCACCGCGTCCCCTGGCTTCACCGAGGTCACCGCGCTCCCCACCTCCTCCACCCAGCCGGCGTTCTCATGCCCGGGGATGTAAGGGAGGAGCTTCCCCTCCGGGTCCAGGATGCTCCGCCACACCCCTTCGATGATGTGCAGGTCGGTGCGGCAGAGGCCGGCGGCACCGATGCGCACGATGACCTCGTGGGGGGAGGTGATCTTCGGCTCCGGGACTTCCTCGATCCGGAGCTGAACGTTCAGGTGAGGATCGTATTCGTACAGCCGAGCGGCTTTCATGAGATTCCTCCCGCAGGCGTCAGCCAGGCTCCCGCCGGGCCCGCATGCCCCTGCTCGCCCGGACATCTTTTTCCCGTCATTTCCATAACATGTTATTTACTTCACTATGTTGTGATTATTGTTACAATAACAGGGAACTGCGTGGATCTCAACGTGGTGGCCTCGTCGCCTGGCCGTCCAGGCCTTCCCCGGATGGCCGCTGGGGGGTCGCGGCCCGCTCCGACGGGAGGCCCACTTCTCGACAGGAACCCGCGATCCCATCATGATGGAATTGAGGCCTGGGAGGGATCGGAGAGGCCGCAGCCCGGACGGGCAAGCGCCCCAACGCCCATCCGCGTTTCCACCCGGAGGCCATGAGACACCCTCCCCCGACGGAGGTCGAGATGGACGTCCTGGAAGCGATCATGACCCGACGGATGGTGGGGAAGGTGCGGCCGGAGCGGCCGAAACGGGAGGAGATCGAGACGCTGCTTCGGGCAGCGGTGCGGGCGCCGAACCACCGCCTGACGGAGCCCTGGCGGTTTGTGGTGATCGCCGGCCCCGCCTTGGATGAGCTGGGCGAGGTCTTCGCCCAGATCCTCCGCTCGGTCAAACCCGATGCCACAGAGGAGGAACTCCAGCGGGAGCGGATGAAGCCCCAGCGGGCCCCGGTGATCATCGCCGTGGCCTGCTTGAAGGGCCGGGATCCCATCGAGACTCACGAGAACATCGTGGCCACCGCCGCCGCCATGCAGAACATCCTCCTCGCCGCCCACGGGATGGGACTCGGCGCCTACCTGCGCACCGGTGACACCGCTTACCACCCCCTCCTCCTGCGCTGGCTGGGGGTTCCCGAAGACGCCCAGTTCATGGGCTTTATCTACCTGGGGTACCCGGCCCCCGACGCCCCACCCCGCCAGACCCCCCGCCGGCCCATCGAGGAGGTCACCCAGTGGCGGGGATGGATGGAGTCCGAATGAGAAACCAGCAGGAAGGGCCTTCGCCTGGATGGACCGATCGCTTGTTCGTTGCGCTCTCGGGCGCCGCTTCTCTTATAATAAAGGGGACGATAGGAACCCCCAGCCGCTCCAAATGATCGTGGCGGGAGGGCGTCATGTTCGACCGGGAGAAGCTCCAGGAGCTGGCCGCGGCACGGGACCGATGGGAGGAGACCACGCTCCAGCAATGGCTGGCCCGCATGCCGGAGCGCCAGGAGGTTTTCACCACCGTCTCCGGGGAGCCAGTGAACCGCCTCTACACCCCCCTTGATCTCCCCGATTTCGATTACCTGCGGGACCTCGGGTTCCCCGGCGAATACCCCTTCACCCGGGGCATCCATGCCACGATGTATCGTGGCCGCCTCTGGACGATGCGCCTCTTCGCCGGATACGGCA
>JBEPYX010000386.1:0-2399 GCA_041641155.1 Thermoflexus sp. | reverse complement strand
CTCGCTATCTCCGGGAGGTCCTGCTGCCCGCCATCGAGGCCGGGGCGCGCAAGGCTGGCCGGAGCCGGAGCGATCTCGTCATCGTCGGCAGCGTCTTCGTGATCACTGGCCGCAACGAAGAGGAGACGCGCCAGATGCAGGAGTTCGTCCGCGCCCAGGTGGCCTTCTACGGCTCCACTCCCTCCTACCGTCGGGTCTGGTCGTTGCACGGTTGGGAGGCGATCGGAGAGGTGCTCTCCAGCCTCGCTGCCCGGGGCCGTTGGGAGGAGATGCCCCGACAGATTCCGGATGGGGTCCTGGGTGCCTTTGCGATCACCGCTCCCCCGGAGGCAGTGTGGGAACGCCTGCAGGCCGCCTACGAGGGCCTGCTGGATCGGGTGGCGCTGTATCGACCTTTCCACATGCAGGATCGGGACCTATGGGAGAGGATCCTGCGCGGACGGCGATGAGCCCGGAGGCCGTCCCAGAACCGCCTCGGCGGACCTCGATGCTGCTTCGGCTGCTCGAGGAGCAGAGCCCCGCGGCCCGGGTCCTCCGGGCGCGCCCGCCGGTCCACCGGCCGCTCGAGGAGACGGTCCGGTTCCCCTTCCTGGCCATCGTCGGCCAGACCGAGATGAAGCTGGCCCTCATCTTGGCCCTGATCAACCCGGCCATCGGGGGGGTGTTGCTGATGGGGGCCCGGGGGACCGGCAAGACGACGGCCGTGCGGGGCCTGCTGGACCTGCTTCCCCCTGTGGAGCGCTCCCTCTGCCCGTACGGGTGCGAGCCGGAAGCCGCTTACACCCTGGGCTTCCACGCGGTCTGCAAGGATTGCGCCCGCAAGCTGGGCCAAGGGGAGCCGATCACCGCTCCGGACCGCATGCGGCTGATCGAGCTTCCTCTGAACGCCCGCTTGGAGGATGTGGTCGGGGGGATCGACGAGCAAGCCGCCGTCGAGGGGCATGTGAGGATCCGGCACGGGCTCCTGGCCCAGGCGGATCAAAACCTCCTTTACGTGGATGAGGTCAACCTGCTGGACCCGGAGATCGTGAACGCGATCCTGGACGCAGCGGCCCTGGGCCGATACACCGTGCGGCGAGGGCCGGTGGTGGCCACCGGCCGTGCCCGCTTGATCTTGATCGCCTCGATGAACCCGGAGGAAGGCCCCCTGCGGCCGCAGATCCATGACCGCTTCGGGTTGCGGGTGGTGGTGCGGGGCTTGACGGATCCCCAGGAGCGGCTGGAGGTCTACCGACGCGTCCGGCTCTTTCGAACCAACCCATACGCGCTGGTGGCCCAGTGGGCTGAGGAGACCGCAGCGGCGGCCGCGGAGATCGTCGAGGCCCGCCGGCGGCTGCCCCGCGTGGTCATCCCGCCGGCGCTGGAGCAGCAGGCCGTGCGCTGGATCCACCGCCTGGGCATCGAATCCAGCCGCGCGGAGGTGGCCCTGCTGGAGGCTGCGCGGGCGTACGCCGCCGCCGATGGCCGGGAGTCGGTCACGCTGGAGGATCTGCGCGCGGTGGCCCCGATGGCCCTCCGCCAGCGCCGCAGTGCCTTCATCACGGCTTTCATCGCCCAGCAAGAAGAGGAGGATCGGGAGATCCTGGCGGTGGTCCACGACCGACGCCGCCCCCCTCGGGGCCGCCGGTCATCGGCGCCGGCGCCTCGAATCCAGAATCCGAAGGGATGACCGTCGGTGGAAGCGACACGTCCTTCCGCAGCGATGGGGAACCAGCCATCTTCCGAAGCCCAATCGGCGGAGACCTCGTTGATTCATCCCGCGCAGGCGGACGGGGAGATCAAAACTTTCACGGTCGAAGCCCCCGACCGCCTGGACCGCGCCATCGCGATGCGCCTGCCCGAGCTCACCCGCTCCGCCGCGCAGCGGCTGATCGAGGCCGGACGGGTGTGGGTCAATGGGTCTCCCATCCGGCGGCCGGCCCATCGGATCCGCCCGGGGGATCAAGTCGTGGTGCACATCCCACCGCCGGAACCGATGGATTTGGTCCCCGAGCCGATCCCCCTGGACATCCTGTATGAGGATCCGGATGTGCTGGTGATCCACAAGCCGGCGGGGATGGTGGTGCACCCGGGGGCGGGGCACACGCGGGGGACGCTGATCCACGCCATCCTGGCCCACTGCCCCGATCTGGAGGGGGTGGGTGGGGTCCTGCGCCCCGGGCTGGTGCACCGGCTGGACAAGGAGACCTCCGGGGTGCTGCTGGTGGCGAAGAACGAACGGGCCTATCGCTTCCTGCAGGCCCAGTTCAAGGCGCGCGCCGTGCGCAAAGTATACGACGCCCTGGTGGTCGGGCATCCGCCTCCGGAGGGGGTCATTGAGGCGCCGATCGCGCGGGATCCTCGCCACCGCAAGCGCATGGCCGTGGTCCCCACCGGCCGGCCGGCGCGCACCCGCTATC
>JBEPYX010000385.1:0-2414 GCA_041641155.1 Thermoflexus sp. | reverse complement strand
GTTGCGACACGCCCAGCATAATTGCAGAAGCTCCCGCGGATAACCGCATCCAAAGTGAGGGATCACAAAGGGGACATCTGGGAACCCTTTGGCCACGTCATGAAGCCGAAGGGGATTGATGTTCTCATGGAAGGCAATCCCCCCTCCGCCGCCCAGGACCCCGAAGTGGATGAGGACGGGGATGCCCAGCTCCTCGCAGGCCTGCCATACTGGATCCAGCGCTGGATCGTCGATCGGCCCCCGGAGGGCGGGGGCCAAGATCTTATAGCCCCTCAGGCCCAGCTCACGCACCGCCCGCCGGAGCTCATCCGCCGCATCAGGGCGGAACGGATCGTGGTGGGCAAAGCCGATGAACCGATCCGGATAGCGGCGCACGATCTCAGCCAACTGGTCGTTGCCTCCCCCGGTTAAAAAGACCACGTAATCTAACCCATAGCGGTCCACCTCCGCCGCCCAGCGCTCCGCCTGCACCTCCGGCGGGGCCATAGGCTCCTCCGGGAACGGGAACGAATAGGCCCGCCACCACTGCTCCTGATACCCTCTTGCGTCCCGGCGGAGCTGCTCCAGCTTCTCCGCGCCGAAGCGGGCGGCATACCTCGCCTCCCAATCTGCCAAATAGTTCTCTGGAACCGGGAAATGCGCGTGGAAATCAATGATCCGCAGCCCCCAGCGGCTGATCCGCTTCATCGCAGCCCCCGTCGGATCTGCATCATGCCTTCCAGCTCGAAGACGGCATAGGCGACAGCTCCCAGGATGCCCGCCCGATCTCCCAGGGCGGAGAGCTGAAGGATCGGCATCGCGGGGACGACCTTCTCCAGGCGCCGCTGCAACCCCTCCAGCAGATCCGGCCCCACTCGGGCCACCCCGCCGCCCAGCAGGATCATCTCCGGATCCACGACGGCGATGATGCTGGCCAACATGATGGCCAGGTAATCCAACGCCTCCTCCGCGACAGCACGCGCGAGCGGATCCCCCTCCCGGGCCGCCCGGAAGACGTCGGTGGCCTCCAGGCGCCTCGCCTCGATCAGCGGCCGCAGCCTGCTGTCTGGGAACTCCGGCAGGCGCTCCGCCGCGCGCCGAGCAATGGCCGGCCCCGCCGCCAGGAGCTCGGTGCAGCCGAAGGTCTCATACGCGCGATGCAATAGCGCACGTTCGGGGATCACATAGCCGACCTCACCCGCAGCATGGTGATGCCCCCGATACAGCTCGCCGTTCAAGATGAGGCCCGCGCCGATCCCGGTCCCGATGAACACGCAGACCAGGTTTCGAACCCCCTTCCCGGCCCCAAACCATTTCTCCCCGAACGCAGAGAGATTCACGTCGTTTTCGATGAAGACAGGGATCTGAAAATGGCGCTCGATCAGGGCTTTCAAAGGCAGGTTCCGCCACTCGAAGGCCGGGGCCCAGATCACCTCCCCCCGTTCTGGATCGGTCACCCCAGGGACCCCGATGCCGATCCCCCGGACGGCGTAACCGTGCCGCTCGGCTTGATCCAACAGCTCCCGGAGACCTTCAATGAGTTGCCCGAGCGCCTCCGCCGGCTTCCCATCCGGCCTCGACGGGCGCCGAATCTCGGCCAGGATCTCGCCGTCCAGGTTAGCAATCGCCCCAACCAGGTTTGTCCCCCCCAGATCCACCCCGATCAGGTGGTAGGCGGCGCGGTTGAGGTAGAGGGCACGGGGGCGCCGCCCCGGGGCCCGGCGGCCCTGGGGAGAAGAATCTGCCGCCCGCTCGATCACCAAGCCCTCCTCGATCAGCTGCCCCACCAGCCGGGTCACCGTCGCGGGGCTCAACCCCAGCTGCCGCCCCAGCTCCGCCCGGGGGATCCCTGGATGCGCCCGGATCATCTGGAGGATGGCCGAGCGGCGGGAGAAAGGTGCAAGAGGGGGATCATCCCAACGGGGGATTCGGAATGGGCTACGCGACGGGGTTCGGGCGCCCCAGCTCAACCAGGAAGGGGGCGGTAGCGGCCTGCCTCTCCTCGAATCTCAGAGGTCCCCTCTTACGGATTCCTCGGCTGGGCTTCCAGGGCGACCTGGACGGCCTGGGCGCGGATGACCAGATGGGGGCCCAGCATGCCCTGCATCAGGGGCGTGATAACCGGCATCGTGTAGATCACCGTGACGGTGATGAGGTCCCCTTCGTAGATCACCGGGGTGGAGGAGAGGGCTTGGTTCGGCTCGATGGTCACCGCGATCCGGCTGGGATCCACCAAGGAGAAGGGGATCCAACGGGTCTCGCTCAGCGCGCGGGTGTAGGCCCGATACTGCACGTTGTTGGGGTCAGCGCACTGGACATCGGGATCGGCCCCCGGCGGCATCTGGTTGTTCGGGTTCAAGCAATAGGGGTTGACCGCCGCATACAGGGCCCCTTCAGCGGCCGCGTCGTGGATGGCCAGCCAGACCACGAAGGCC
>JBEPYX010000384.1:0-2420 GCA_041641155.1 Thermoflexus sp. | reverse complement strand
CGCCTCCAGGTCGAAGAGGCCGGTGGCACGAGCGAAGGCCCCCAGCATCGGCGTGTTGGTGATGTTCCGCCCCATCTCCTCGATGGCGATGTGGCTGGCATCCACCGTGAACACCCGGCCCTTCGGGTAATCGGTGACCCGACGCACCTCCGGAGGGCTCAGTGGGGTGTTGACGATCAGGATCCCGTCGTCCTTCAGCCCTTCCGTCACCGGGACGGTGCCCAGCAGGGTGGAATCCAGCACCACCACCACGTCGGGGGTCTCAATCTGGGAGTGGATGGTGATGGGTTTGGAACTCAGTCGGGTGAAGGAACGGACCGGGGCGCCCCTCCGCTCCGGACCGAAGTCGGGGAAGGCCTGGACATACCACCCCGTGCCCATGGCCGCTTCGGCCAGGAGCCGCGCGGCAGTGACCACGCCCTGCCCCCCGCGACCGTGCCAGCGGATTTCCACCAACTCCTTGTTCATCGCTCCTCACTGCATGTAAAATCAGCAGACAGTGGCACTTACTGCCACTAACTTTCATAGATAATAAGCCATAAATCCGCAATTTGCACCAGTGACAGTTGTCATCCTATGGCGATGATGTTTGGCAGGCCCTTCCAGCGATCAGGATCATCCAAATCGATTGGGCGGATCGCTATCGTAAGATGGCATTCAAGGGAAGTGCATGGTTCGTCATTTGGCCTTCTATCGTAGGATGAGCCATACGAATGGGGACCCCTTCTCTGTTGGGATAGCGTCCGCTGGAGGAAGGGAAACGACCTTACAGAAATGGAAGGTGGCATCCTCTCCCGGATTCCCTTAAAATGAGCAGAGGCCATGAGGGCGGACGCCCATGGCCCTTCGTCCGTCCTCCCGGAGATGTCACCGAGGGCAGGCGGGTGCATCGAATACCCCATGGGGGCAAGGGGAGGGACAGGCGGATGGCGGTGCGACCGATCGTGATGGCCGACCAGCCGATCCTGCGGCGGAAGGCGGAGCCTGTGGCGCGGATCACCCCCGCCCTCCGCCGCCTGATCGACGACATGGTGGAGACCATGCGGGCGGCGGAGGGGATCGGCTTGGCCGCCCCGCAGGTGGGGGAATCCCTCCGCGTGATCGTGGTCGAGGTCCCGGAGGACGAAGCGGTCCCAGGGAGCGGGATCCTTTACGTCGTGATCAACCCGGAGATCGTGGGGATCTCGCCGGAGATCGAGGAGGGGGTGGAAGGCTGCCTCTCCATCCCGGGGTGGTATGGATGGGTACCTCGCGCCCGCTCCGTCACCGTGCGGGGCCTCGACCGGGACGGGCGGCGGGTCCGGATCCGGGCGGAGGGGCTGGTGGCTCGGGTATTCCAGCATGAAATCGACCACCTGGATGGCATCCTCTTCCCGGACCGCATCACCGACCCCACGCGCATCTGGCGCGCCCTGCCGGTCCGGGAGGCCGCTCCGGAACCCGCCCGGACGCGAGGTTTCCCTTGATGGCCGATGTCCCACGGCGAGAGGGCCGGATTCCTCCTCCCTTGCGGAACGAAGCGGCCGGGCCAACACCGCTCGGCCGATCCTACTCAAATCCTGATCCGGAGGCGTGCCGATGGAGAATTTGATCATCTTGGGCGCGGGGCCGGCGGGGCTCACCGCGGCCCTGTATGCGGCGCGGGCGAACCTCTCCCCGCTGGTGATCACCGGCAACAGCGTGGGTGGGCAGATCGCCACCACCGACCTCGTGGAGAACTTCCCGGGCTTCCCAGAGCCCATCGGGGGCGCCGAGCTGGCCGAGCGCATGAAGCAACAGGCGGAGCGCTTCGGCGCCCGTTTCGCGTTCGACGAGGCCATTGAAGTGGATTTCCGGCGCCACCCGTTCCGGGTGCGCACCTACAGCGAGGAATACGAGGCGAAGGCGGTGATCGTGGCCACCGGCGCCACCCCGCGCCGCCTCAACGTCCCCGGCGAGCAGGAGTTCTGGGGGCGCGGGGTTTCCGTGTGCGCCACGTGCGACGGCTTCTTCTTCACCGATAAAGAGATCGTGGTGGTCGGCGGGGGTGACAGCGCCTTCCAGGAAGGGCTCTTCCTCACCCGCTTCGCGCGCAAGGTCACCATCATCCACCGGCGGGATCGGTTCCGGGCCCAACCCATCCTGCAGGAGCGGGCGCGGAGCAACCCCAAGATCGCCTTCATCACCGATACTGTCGTCACCGCCATCCTGGGCGACGGCAAGGTGCGGGCGGTGCGACTGCGGAACGTGAAGACGGGGGCGGAGTGGGAGCTCCCCACCGACGGCGTCTTCATCTTCATCGGCTACGAACCCAACACGGCGCTGTTCCGGGGGCAGCTGGAGATGGACGAGGCCGGCTACCTCCGGGTCAACGAGCGCCTGCACACCAGCGTCCCCGGGGTCTTCGCCGCCGGCGAAGTGCACGACCGATGGTTCCGGCA